>JAMOQL010000304.1 GCA_027064025.1 Bacteroidales bacterium | reverse complement strand
ATGGATCAGGACTTTCGAAACCTAACCAAGTTTGCGATAAAGGTAAATAATGGCCTAAAAATCTACTTCCAATGGTTGGATGATCTTCACTAACCCCAGTGTCAATATTCATAGCAATTCTATTTCGTCCAGTATATCCTAAATCCCACATTGCTCTAGAATTTATTGCAATTAGACCATTTTCTGCTCCACCTACAAATAACATAGATCTATCTCCAGATTCAGTACCTTCAGTAGCTTTTTCACCTTTAACAGGAAGGTCGTATTGTATGTAATCGACATCTGCAGAAGTCAAAATAGAATAAATCATTTCTGAAGTAGCCTGGCACGAAACAGCATTAACGGCCCAGAATTTCTTTATTTTCTTTATCTCATTTGTATTAGATACTTGTAAATCGTGTAAAAAAACATCAAAATTATTTTCTAGTGAATTAGTTTGATATAAGGCTTTTACAATTATTTTTCTTCGTTCTTCAATATTCACGTTTTGTTTTAATAAATCTTTTTTAAGAGCATCGACATCGACTTGCGATTTTAATTTTATGATTATTGGTATTAATTCTTGATTAGATCGCTGAATTGCTTGTTCGACAATAGGTTTCAAATAAGCCTGTGAGAAAAGTGAGCTAAATGCTAGTAATAATAAAAATGTAATAGTAGGTTTCATATTGATTGATTTTCAAATTATAATAGATTGTAAAGATAAGAATAAATATCTAGTAGCTTTAGAGCTGATAAAAGAATAATTATTAGTAAAATATATCGTATTACTTTTGTCCCAATTTTTTGTGCATAAGTAGAGGCAACAAAGGCTCCAAGCATATTTCCACTGGCAAGTACCAAGCCTAAGGTATAATCAATTTGTTGATTATAAATAAATACTAGCAAGGCAAAAGGAGTGTAAGCAAGAACTATCAGTAGTTTCATTGCATTTGCTCTTATTAAATCGTAACCCACTGAAAGTACTAAACCTGATAGTAAAAAAAAGCCAACTCCAGCTTGAATAAATCCACCATAAAGCCCAATAACAAAAAAAATAATTAACTGAAAAGTACTCGATTTCCCCGAAACAAGACCAACTTGCCCTTTAACCCATTTATCTGGTTTAAACAAAATTATAAGAAACATAACAAGCATTAAAAAAGCAATACTCATTTTCATAATATGTTCATCCAAATCAATAGCTAAACTAGCTCCTAATAGTGCCCCAATAATTGTGGGAATTATTAATTTTGTACTCGTTTTATTATCGATTAATTTTTGCTGCTTAAATTTATAAACACCAATAATATTTTGAAATAATATGGCAATTCTATTGGTGCCATTTGCTACACTTGGTGGCAAACCGACAAACATTAATAAAGGAAGTGTAATTAATGAACCAGAACCTGCGATAGTATTAATAAAGCCAGCAATAAAACCAGCAAAGATGATTATTACATAAGTGTACCATTCCATAAATATTAATTTAACAAAGGAATAAATGCATCTTTGATATGAGTAATTTGTGTATTATCTTGGTTTCGAATTATTTCAATAATATCGAACCGAACATCACAATCTAAGTTATTTTGAATAATATACTCGTTAGCAGCAATAATTAAGTTTTGTTGTTTCTTTTTATTAACGGCTTCTTTTGGCGAGATGTAATCTGAACTTCGCGTTTTAACTTCTACAATACAAAGAATGTTATTTATTACGGCAATAATATCTACTTCTTTATGCTGATATCTCCAATTCGTTTCTAATATTTTATACTTATTTTTAGATAAGTAATCTAAAGCAATTTTTTCTCCCAAAGCACCTAAATCATTGCTGTTAACCATAATAAACACTAATTTGTTAATAAATAGCCACTTATATATTTCCAAAGTTAAAATATTTTTCTAAATTTGTGATGCGGAATATTTTAAAAAACACACAGTTATGCAAAAAATCTACTTTTTGATTTTTTTACTTTTCTTATCTTTTATTGGCTATGCCTCTGATCTTAATAAGAAATTATCAGATGATGTACCTCCAGACGTACTCAAAAAAGATTTCATAGGAGTCCTAAAATATATTGAGTACACTCCTTTCGATACAACCTATTATAAAGTTTTTGTTACTAAAGATAAAATTAGAATAGATACTTTTAATGATATTGAAGAAAAAGGAGAAGCTAATAAAATAATGATTTATAATCTTAAAGATAATAATATATTAGCTTTAAAACCTTCAGATCATATTTATAAATTAATTGATACAGACTCAGAAAGTTTTATAAATGTGGATGGTTGTGAAGTGATATTAAATAAAAAAAATTATAAATATATAAATAATTATAAATGTGTTCAATATAGAATAAAAAATAGAGCAGAAAATACAGACATAACGTATTGGATTCCAGAAGAAGATTTTCCTTTTTACTGCGAAATGGTTTCTATGAAACACTCTATGCAACCCGTTTATAAATATTTCTTTATGTTACCCAATCACAAAGTTGCATTTCCTATGCAAACGGTTGAAAGAACACTATTGAGAGAAGAAAAGTCATCATATAAAGTTGTTGAACTTAATGAAATTCAGATTTCTGATGATATCTTTAATTTACCTTCTGATTACACTTTAAACGAATAGAATAATAAATAATATCGAAAAAGTGTTTTACTTATTAGTTTAGGTGAAACACTTTTTTTATTTACATACATTCTGTATTCTATTCTAGCATTTTATTATCTTTGCAAATCAAAATAATTATTCATAAAATTTAACATGGAAATAGCAACAAAATATAACCCTCAAGAAGTAGAAAACAAATGGTATCAATATTGGTTAGACCAAGAATTTTTTAAATCTACTCCAGACGATAGAGAAGCATATTCAATTGTGATCCCTCCCCCAAACGTAACAGGTGTTTTACATATGGGGCATATGTTGAATAATACCATTCAAGATATTTTGGTTCGACGTGCTCGTATGCAAGGCAAGAATGCTTGCTGGGTTCCTGGAACAGACCATGCTTCTATCGCTACTGAAGCCAAAGTCGTTGCTAAGCTTAAAAGTGAAGGTATCGACAAAAACGATTTATCTCGTGAAGAATTTATGAAGCATGCTTGGGAATGGAAAGAAAAGCATGGTGGAATTATTCTAGAACAGCTTAAAAAATTAGGCGCTTCTTGCGATTGGGATAGAACCAAATTTACGATGGATGAACCTATGTCTGAGGGTGTTATTAAAGTATTTGTAGATTTACACAAAAAAGGCTTAATATACCGAGGTATTAGAATGGTAAATTGGGATTCTGATGCACTTACAGCTGTTTCCGACGAAGAAGTTATCCATAAAGAAGTTCAGTCTAAATTATATTATTTAAGATATAAAATTGAAGGAGAAGACGAATTTGTAACTATTGCCACCACCCGACCCGAAACTATTTTAGGAGATTCTGCCGTATGTGTTAACCCCAAAGATGAGAGGTTTTCGCATTTAGAAGGAAAAAAAGTAATTGTACCTCTTATTAATAGAGTAATCCCTGTTATTTTCGACGAATATGTTGATATGGAATTTGGAACAGGCGCATTAAAAATTACTCCTGCACACGATATTCACGATTACGAAATTGGAAACAAACATCAATTAGAAAGTATTAATATTTTTAACGATGACGGGACTTTAAGCGAAGACGCACAACTTTTTGTTGGAAAAGACCGATTCGATGTCCGTAAAGAAATAATTCCTGAACTAGAAAAATCAGGAAGCTTAGTGAAGATTGAAGATTATCTAAATAAGGTAGGATTTTCGGAAAGAACCAATAGTGTTATCGAACCCAAACTTTCGATGCAGTGGTTCTTGAAAATGGAAGATTTAGCAAAACCAGCTTTAGATATTGTGATGTCAGATGAAGTTAGTTTGGTTCCTGCCAAATTCAAAAATACCTATCGCCATTGGATGGAAAATGTAAGAGATTGGAATGTATCCCGTCAACTATGGTGGGGACAGCAAATCCCTGCTTATTACCTTCCTAATGGAGAATTTGTTGTTGCCGAAAATGCAGAGGATGCACTTAGTTTAGCACACAAAAAAATGGGGAACGAAGATTTGACCATTTCTGATCTTCGTCAAGATGAAGATGTATTAGACACATGGTTTTCCTCTTGGTTGTGGCCTATTTCCGTATTCGATGGTATTAGAAACCCTGATAATGAAGAAATTAAATATTACTATCCTACGAACGATTTAATAACAGCTCCTGAAATATTATTTTTCTGGGTAGCTCGTATGATTATTGCAGGTCAAGAATATCAAAGTCAGAAACCATTTAAAAACGTATATCTTACAGGAATTGTCCGAGATAAACAAGGTCGCAAGATGTCAAAATCTTTAGGGAATTCTCCAGATCCAATAGATTTGATTAAGCAATATGGAGCCGATGGTGTTCGTGTTGGAATGATGCTTTGCTCCCCTGCAGGTAACGATTTAATGTTTGATGAAGCTTTGACTGAACAAGGCCGAAATTTCAGTAACAAAATTTGGAACGCTTTCCGGTTAGTAAAATCGTGGAATGTTGATAACTCTATAGAGCAACCAGAATATGCCAAAGCTAGTATCGAATGGTTCAATGCCAAATTGAACGAAACTATAGAAACTATCGAAGACCATTATAGTAAATTCCGTTTATCGGATGCTTTAATGTCTGTATATAAATTATTTTGGGATGAATTTTCATCGTGGTTCTTAGAAGCTATTAAACCTGCATATCAGCAACCTATCGATGCAGAAACTTATAAAGCGTCATTAGAATTCTTTGATAAATTATTAAAGATACTTCATCCGTTTATGCCTTTTATAACAGAAGAATTATGGCAGCAAATCGAAGACCGTAAAAAAGGCGAAAGCATCATGATTTCCAAAATGCCTAAATTCGAGGAATTTGATAAAGATTTATTACAACAATTCGATTTGGCTAAACAAACAATTTCTGAAATTAGAACAATCCGTAAAGGAAAAAATATTCCTATGCGAGATAGTC
>JAMOQL010000303.1 GCA_027064025.1 Bacteroidales bacterium | reverse complement strand
GCTATCTTAAAAATATATATTTAATAAATAATTTCCCAATTTGTTTGGAAAGATGGTCATGTAAACTTTCTGGATGCCACTGAATACCAATAGCAAACGGATGACTATTTTTGTCTTTAATTTCTATAGATTCTATAATGCTATCTGGAGCAAAGGCGGCAATAGTAAAATTAGGGGCAAGCTTTCCTATCGCTTGATGATGATGAGAGTTAACCCAAATTGTTTGGTATGTTAATTCTGTTTCTATCCACGAATTTTGTACAGGTAAAATAATATGGGCAGAGTCACTATCGGAACGGTGTTGGATTGAATCTTTGGGAATAAAAGTTGGGATATCTGGAATTAAAGTCCCACCATTTGCAACGTTTAAGATTTGATTGCCTCTGCAAATACCTAAAATAGGGATCTTATTATTCATAGCAAAATTAATCATTAGTAACTCAATGCTATCTCTATAATTATCGGGTGGCTCACAGATTGTATCGTATTCTGGTTGATGATATAATTCAGGATTAACATCCTCTCCACCTCCCAATACAAAGCCCTTAGCTTTTTCCAGAAATAATTGTAGAGAATCTTTAGGAATATTGTAAAAGACTCTGGTTTTTATACTAGGTTCGATGTTTTTAAGCCAATGCTCTATTCTTGCATGAGAATCTTTAGAAATAAGAATAAGTGCATTATCTTTTTTCTGACAAGAAAATAAACTCAGTAGTAAAAGTAGGGTAAAGCTTAGTTTTGTTTTCATCGATTATTTCAAATAAAAGGCCGAATTTCCAATAATGTATCCATTAGAGATGATATTTACTTTGTACTCTCCTTTAGTTAACTCCTCAGATTTTGCCCAATAAATACAAAGGTCTAAATCTTTATTATCATATTCTATTTCTCTACGGTCAGAAAATTCAATAGTTTGATTGCCGAGGGTGACTGAGTTTTGTGCCCCTGATAAAACTTGTCCCTCAGGGGTGATAATCTGAAGATAAATAAATTGAGAGCCTGATTTAGCTACTGCATTTTCTGCTAGAGTAAAGCAAACTTTAATTTTTTCAACTTTTTTTATTCTGTTTGTTTCTTTGCCTTTCTTTTTGGTGGCCATCGGTACGATATTTATGGCTCTTAATATAGAGGCTTTTTCGACAGTAGTAGATAAATTATTTGTGAGTTCTTCTAATTTCTGATTTTTAGAAGATATTTTTTTGTTTTGCGCAGTTACCGTTGAGTTCTCTTGGCGTAGATTAATATTCATTGTGTTTAACGAATCTATTTGGTAGATATACGATTTCATGATAACCCTTAAAGTAGAAAGCTCTTTTTTGTATTTGTGAATTTGCCAGCTGTTATTTCGTTTTACTTTTTTTAATTCGTCTAACAAACCTTGAATTCGTGCCTGCTCTTCAGCCAGCTTTTTATTTACAGTATCGTTATCCGATTTCATGTCTTCGTATTGAACAATCAATTCTTTTAGTTCGTTAGTGACTTCTGCTTTCTCGTCATTAACACTTACCAATTGACCAGAAATCTCTGTTTTGGTACTTTTCATATCGAAATATAAATACCAGCCTATAGACGACAATATGATTAGCAAACCTATTAAACCTAGTAAAGCGTTGTTATTGCAAGCGTCTTTCTTTTCAATAATTGGGGGGGCAGAATCTTTGCTTATAGGCTTTCTTGGTTCTTTTTGTTTTTCGGCAAGTTTCTCGTTGAGAGTCTTTTTTTCTTCCATATTAAATGTACTTCACTTTAGTATATTGTAATTTGTTATTACAAAACTAGGTTTTTATTGCAATATTTCAAGCTTTATATAGGTGATTTTGAGATAATTTATGAGCATTATGAAAAATTAACATAAATATATTTTGTTCTTATTTAGAATCTTTCTATATTTGTAATCATTATAAAAAAGTAATTGTTTTAATTTGAAAGAGTTTAAAAATATATTGGTAGAAAACGGGATATCACCTTCTTATCAAAGGTTGAAAATCTACTCTTGTTTGATGGGAACAAAATCTCATCCAACAGCGTATACTATTTTCGAAAAATTAAAAGAGGAAATACCATCGTTATCAAAAACTACGGTTTATAATGTTTTAAAATTATTGGTGGATAAAGGATTAGTTAAGGCGGTTCGAATCGAAGATCACGAATTAAGGTTCGATGCAGAAGTAAGAGAACATGGACATTTTAAGTGTTCGGTTTGTGGAGAGGTGAGCGATGTGTTTTTAAATCAAGAATTAATGCAATTGATAGAGCAAAGAAATAAAGTAACAGAAATACAATTTAATATTACAGGAGTTTGTGAAAAGTGTTTACAAATTTCTAAAGAAAAGTAAAACAATAATTATTTAAAATTTAGTAAAAATGAGTTTAGTAGGAAAAAAAGCACCAGTATTTGCTGCAAATGCAGTAGTTAACGGAACAGAAATTGTTGAAGGATTCTCTTTAGAGCAATACAAAGGAAAGAAAGAAGTTATTTTCTTCTTTTATCCATTAGATTTTACATTTGTTTGTCCAACAGAAATTATTGCTTTCCAAGAAAAAATGGAAGAATTCGATAAGAGAGGTGTTGCAGTAGTTGGTTGTTCAATCGATTCCGAATTCTCGCATTTAGCATGGTTAAGAACAGAGTTGAACGATGGTGGAATTAAAGGTGTTAAATATCCATTAGTTGCCGATTTATCTAAAACTATTGCTGAAAACTATGGTGTTTTAGCTGGTGAGTACGATATGGACGATAATGGAGATTCAACATTTAAAGGAGCTCCAGTAGCATATAGAGGAACTTTCTTAATTGATAAAGAAGGAGTTGTTCGTCATCAGGTTGTAAACGACCTTCCTTTAGGACGTAGTATCGATGAGGCTTTACGTATGGTAGATGCTTTACAATACTTCGAAAAGAATGGTGAAGTTTGCCCAGCTAACTGGAAAGAAGGTGACAAGGCAATGGCTCCAACTCAAGATGGTGTAGCTGATTATTTGGGTAAATTAGACTTAAAATAAAGTCAAAGACTTAGTTATAATAAAATAGTAGAGAGTGAAATTTACTTTTTACTTTCTACTTTACAAACTTTAAACTAAATTACCGATAATAATGAGAAGGTAATTAAAGTATACACTGATGCAGGAGAACCATTAAAAATAGGTCAAGTAGCAAAATTGTCAGGAGTAGATAAAAAAGAAGTCGATAAGATTATTAAAGTCTTAAAAACGGAAGAAATCATTTATTCTCCTAAACGATGCTTTTATGAGATTAAAAAAAACTATATATCATGGAAAAATTACTTAAAGGAACAAAAACAGAGCAAAACTTATTAAAGTCGTTTGCTGGTGAGAGTCAAGCCAGAAATCGTTATGAGTTTTTTTCGAAGCAAGCTAAAAAAGAAGGTTACGAGCAAATTTCGAGAATTTTTCAGGAAACAGCAAACCAAGAAAAAGAACATGCTAAACGATTTTTTAAATTTTTAGAAGGTGGTGACGTAGAAATTACAGCAACTTATCCTGCTGGAATGATTGGAACTACTAAAGAAAATTTGAAAGCAGCGGCCGAAGGAGAAAACGAAGAATGGACTGATTTGTATCCTCAATTTGCCAAAATAGCAATGGAAGAGGGCTTCCCCGGAATTGCAACTGCTTACAAAATGATTGCAAAGGTAGAAGCTGAACACGAACGTATTTATCTAAAATTACTTCAGAATATTTCGGAAGATAAAGTTTTTATCAAAGACGGAAAAGTATGGTGGAAGTGTTTAAACTGTGGTTATGTTTACCAAAGCGAAAAAGCTTTAGAAACTTGTCCAGCTTGTTTGCACCCAAAATCATACATGCAAATTAGAGAAGAAAATTATTAATTCTTTTAAAGAAAAATTATAAATAATTAATATATAACATTTTAAAATAAGACATCATGAAATTAAATAAGTACGTAGATATTTCTACATTAGACCGAGAAGCAAAAAAAGATTATATTGACCGTCACTCAGCATTTTTAAATTGCGAAGCAGAGGCTGAAGCAGGTAAGAAATTTAAAGTTAACGTAAGAGTTGGCGACGAGTATATGCACCCAGACGATGCCGACCACTATATTGCATACGTTCAGTTATGGAATGGCGAAAAAATGTTAGCTCAAGCTAATTTTATTGAAGGTGCAATGGGAAATGCCCCACAAAATTTAGAAGTAGATTTTTACATTGTTCCTACTAAGAATATGAAGTTAACAGCATATGCATTCTGTACAAAGCATGGACTTTGGGAAAGTGATATGAAAGAAGTTGTTGTTAAGTAATTTTTAAGAATATTTTTTAACAAATAATTGAGTGGAGTTTAAAACTTCGTAACTATTTTAAGTTGCGGAGTTTTTTTTGTGATTAAAAATGTTTTTTTAAGTGTGACACAAGACGTTGGTAGAGTTCTGATTTTTTAGAAATTAAGAAGCGGACTAGGTAATTGGATTTAGTTCCATTTGGTATATTTAATTATCCGATACTTGCTTCGAGTTAATAATTTTAGTTCCTATCAGAACTAGCTGGCTTTGGTGCGAGGATATTGATTTCTTAGACATTTCTGATGAGTTTTTAATTAATTAAGGATAATACAGCAAGTAATATTAACAAGACCCATTAACAAATATTTCCTTTCTTGAGCCGCTCTTTTCTGAAAATTTGTATTAATTTTAGGTTTTTAGAAAAGGTAATATGGATAGAGTAAATTTAAGTGTATTAGGATTATCAACTAGTCAATCGCAAGCAGGTGCTTATGCGCTTATTTTACAAGAAGAAGATGGAAATGCAAGAATTCCTATAATCATTGGGGCTGCCGAAGCTCAGTCTATCGCCATTGCGCTCGAAGGTCTTAAACCTCCAAGACCATTAACACACGATTTATTTTTAAATTTGTCGAATGCTTATGGTATACATCTATTAGAAGTGGTTATTAATCGAATTGAGGAAGGTGTTTTTTATTCTCAATTAATATTTAAAAGTAAAACAGAAAAAGTGCAGATGGATGCTCGGACATCCGATGCCATTGCTTTGGCCATTCGTTTCAATGCGCCTATTTATGCAACTAAAG
>JAMOQL010000302.1 GCA_027064025.1 Bacteroidales bacterium | reverse complement strand
AAATGTCAAAGAACGCAAGGCGAATTAAAGCCGCTTTAGATGACAAATATAGAGAACTTATCCTTAAAGTTTAAAAGCGATTTCCCTGTATTATGTCTGTAAACAATGTGGTCATAAATTATACCGTTCCATAGATAAATTTAAAAGTGGTTGTGGCTGGCCTAGTTTCGACGATGTCTTACCCAATGCCGTTCTAGAGATCCCTGATAAAGATGGTCGCAGAACTGAAATAGTTTGTAATCATTGCGGTGGTCATTTAGTCCATATTTTTAGAGGAGAGAACTATACTGAACGAAATACAAGACATTGCGTTAATTCCATATCGTTAGAGTTTAAAAATGACTAAGCCAAATATTAAAAAAGCATACTTTGCATCAGGTTGTTTTTGGGGAACTGAATATTGGCTCAAAAAGGAATTTGGAGTAATTTCTACACAAGCAGGTTATTGCGGTGGTCATAAAAAATGGCCTACTTACAATGATGTTTGTACAGGGACTTCTGGTCATACGGAAACAGTAGAGGTTATTTATGATTTAAGTATTACCACCTACGAAAAGCTCTTAAAAATATTCTTCGAAACCCACGACCCTAGTCAAAAGAACGGTCAAGGACCAGATATTGGAACTCAGTACCGATCAGCAATTTTTTATCAAACAAAATTGGAATTAAAGACCGCAAAAACTGTCATTAATATACTTGAATCTAAAGACATAAAAGTTGTAACTGAATTAACACCATTCGAGAAATTTTGGGTGGCGGAAAATTACCATCAAGATTATTATTCAAACAAAAAGCAAACTCCTACATGCCATATATACACTAAAAAGTTTTAAATTCTCTGCTTATTTTAGTCCAATAAATTCAAATAGACCAAATGCTGAAACAAACACTCCTAAGCCAAAAATAAATATCAGAATCCCTGTTACTTTATTCAAATACCAAAGTGTTTTAAGGCGAATCTTTTTTCTGAAAAGATTTACTAAGGTTACCAGAACTAACCACCAAGATGCGGCTCCAATAAATACTCCTGATATAAGTGTTAAAATTACAAAATGTCCAGCATCTTTACCGGGACCACCAGCGGCAAAAATAGCTCCAACAACAATAATAGTCAAAGGATTAGATAAAGTTAAAAAATACGTGTGCATAAAATCGGCCCATAATGTACTCTTACTACCTTTTTGCTTTATTTGATTGACTACATTAGCCATAAAGATTTTATAGGCTAAAGTCATAAGTATTAATCCACCTACAATTCTTATCTCCATTTGATATGAATCTATAAAATCTGTGATTACAGATACTCCAAAACCGGCAATTATTGAAAAAAAGGTATCTGCAGTTGTTGCCCCAGCGCCGCCAAAATAACCTGCATAACGACCTTTATTTAATGTTTTTCGGATAATAAGAACACCAACAGGTCCAAGTGGAACCGATATTAATAATCCTGCTGCTATTCCTGCTAATATTAATGCGTTCATTTATTGATATAAGAAAACAAAAGTAATTAGTTTTATTGATTAAAAAAACCCAACAAGATATAAATCTTGCCGGCCATCGTTATTGATTAAAAACGCCATAATATTTAAGCCTAATTCTACTACTGTTTTTCTAAATAAAGCGTCTGACCACTATTTAAGGAAAAGACTAAAGTATTTTCTTCAAAATGAAAATCATACTTCATTTCCATACTTACTAAATCCCAAACAAGCCCAATATTCCCTAATACAGTTGCTACGCTACTCTTATTATCAATCTCAGTATATATTTCTAGCGATTTCTGATAATACTCGTATGATTTTTTATAATCACTTTTCTTTCGATAAGCAATTCCAATAACTCTTAATCCTGCCGCTTCAAAACGTTTTTCATTAGCTTTGTTGAAATTAACAACCGCTTTTCGCCAATAAAAGATAGCACTGTCAAATTTAGATTTCTGATAATAAACTACTCCTATTTTATGATAAGATTTCCCTATTAGTTTATATTGTTTAGAATCTTCGGCTATGACTAAAGCCTTATTGAAATAAAACAAACTAGAATCTTTTGAAATCTTATTAAAGATATCTCCAATATTCAAATAGCTTTTTATTTGGCTTGTATCAATTTTGGCTGTATTTAAGAGAAGCTTTAGGCTATCAATTTTATTGTAATTATGAACATGACTACTTATTCCTAATAGTCCATTTAGAAGAAAAATTATTAAAAGTATTTTTTTCATAAGTAGTTAGTAAATTAAAAAAGGTTTAATTAAGTTTCCATTTTTCTTCTTTGGGCACTTTATAAGAATGCATTTTATCTAATAAGTCGTCAACATTATCGCTTACAATAAGCATATCTATATTAACTTGTTGAAGGAAACCTTTCGCTTCCATCTTTTTTAGCATTGCCAATAAATCGTCGTAAAAACCATTTACATTTAACAAGGCTACGGGTTTCTGATGCAAACTTAACTGTGATGCTGTTAAAACCTCAAAAAGCTCATCTAAAGTTCCAAAACCTCCTGGCAAGGCAATAAAGCCATCGGCTAAATCGCACATTAGTGTTTTTCTACTTTGCATATCTTTAGTCACATGAATTTCTGTAAGGTTCTCGTGCGCTAATTTAAAATCTCTTATCTGCTCTGGAATAACACCAATAGCTTCCCCCCCATCTTGCAAAACAGCATTAGCTACTTTAGCCATCAACCCAACATCTGTTCCTCCATAAACCAATCCTATATTTTGCATTACAAATGCCTTTCCCAACAACACTGCTTGTTCTGCAAAAACTTCTTCAACACCATTACTGGAACCACAAAAAACAGTTATTCTTTTCATTTATTATCATTATTAATTTATTTCTACAAGTTACACTTTTTCTTAAATTAAAGAAGCCAAAATCTAACGATCTTGGCTTCTTTAATAATATTCTTAGAACTTTTCTAAACCATTCCTGTAAAGCCCATAAAAGCCATCGCAAGAATCCCCGCTGTAACAAGTGCGGCAGGAATCCCTTTCATTCCTTTTGGCAAACTCATTAAGTCTAAATGCTCTCTTAATCCTGCAAAAATGATTAATGCTAATCCAAAACCTATTCCTGTTGCTACAGCAAATACAGTAGATTGCATTAAATTCATTTGTTTTTGAATAACTAATAATGCAACTCCAAGAACCGCACAGTTTGTTGTAATCAGAGGTAAGAAAACGCCTAATGCTTGATACATTGATGGACTTACTTTTTTAAGAATAATTTCCACCATCTGAACCAATGCTGCAATTACTAGAATATAACTAATGGTTTTTAGATATTCTATTTCGAATGGGACTAATAAAAAAGTATTAATCAAATAAGTAACCACGGTAGCTATTGTCATTACAAAAATAACTGCACCTGTCATACCCACCGAAGTCGATATTTTACTAGATACTCCCAAAAATGGACACACTCCTAAAAACTGTGCCAATAAGATATTATTAACAAATATCGCCGATATTACAATTACAAAATATTCCATAATCTATATTTTAAGCTTTTTTTAATTTATTGATGATTGCAATAATATAACCTAGAGCAATAAATGCACCTGGAGCTAAAATAAAGATTAACATACCGTCATTATCACCGATAAATTTGTATCCAAAAATAGCACCACTACCTAATATTTCACGTGTTCCCCCAAGAATAATTAATGCGAAAGTAAATCCCAATCCCATTCCTAACCCATCGATTATGGAAGCAAATACTCCATTTTTAGAAGCAAAAGACTCTGCTCTTCCTAACACAATACAATTTACAACAATCAAAGGAATAAACAAGCCCAATTGCTCGTGCAATGCAGGCAAATAACCTGCCATTAATAAATCAACAATAGTTACAAATGATGCAATAATTACAATAAATGAAGGAATACGAACTTTGTCTGGAATAATATTTTTTACAGCAGAAATTGCCATATTTGACATAACCAATACAAAAGCAGTTGCCAAACCCATTCCCATTCCATTAATTGCTGAAGTTGTAGTTCCTAATGTAGGACACATACCTAAAAGCAATACAAATACAGGATTCTCTCTAATAAATCCCTTAGTTAAATTTGCCCAATGATTATTCATATTTACCTCCTTGTTTCAAAGTCTCATATCCACGTTTAATAGCATCTAAGAAAGCTCTTGATGAAATGGTAGCTGCTGTAATAGCATCAATATCTCCTCCATCTTTTGACACTTGTATTTTTGTATTATTAGGATTCTTTCCGATAATACAATGCGATGGTTTCGCCTCGTTACTAAACCAAGTTGGCATTTTACTACCCAAGCCAGGTGTTTCAGCATGTTTTAAAACGCTGTACCCCTTTATTGTTCCGTCTTTTTCAAAACCAATCATTACTTCTATATATCCGCTAAATCCTTTCATTGTGTACGACTTTACGGCATAGCCAACTAATTTGCCTGCTGATTTCGCCGGATAAACCTCTAAGGAATCTAAACCCGCTGCAGCTTCAAAAGCTACAAGTTTAAACATATCAGCATTAGGGTCATTATCGAATGCAGGGGCAACTTTTGCAATAGCATCTAATTTCTTTTTTAGAGCAGCCTGTTCGATTGGCTCTTTAGTTACGTTAAAAACAGATGCTAAAGCATAAGCTGCAATCAAGGAAACTGTTGTTAACACGATCACCATATTGATGAATGTTGATTCTAATTTTTTAGCCATTATTTTCTCACCTCCCCAAATCGTTTAGGTTTAACATATGTATTGATTAAAGGTACAAATGCATTCATAATAAGAATAGCAAACGATACCCCTTCTGGATATGCACCAAATACTCTAATTAGTACCGTTAATACTCCAATTCCAACTCCAAAAATTATCATTCCTTTATGTGTCATTGGAGAAGTTACCATATCGGTAGCCATAAAAATAGCTCCTAGCATAGCTCCCCCTGTAAATAAATGAAACATTGGTCCTGCATAAGCTTCAGGATTCGATAAATGTAACAATCCACTAAAAATTACTATTGTTCCCAACATTGCGACGGGAATATGCCAAGATATTATTTTCTTAAAAAGCATATATGCACCTCCAAGTAATAACGCAACGGCTGAT
>JAMOQL010000301.1 GCA_027064025.1 Bacteroidales bacterium | reverse complement strand
AAGACGGTAATGAAATTTTGGAATTTTGTAATTTATACAATCAATTCGAAAAGAGAGTGCCTTTAGTGGTTGTCCCTTCTAGTTATAATCATCTTTACGAAAAAGACTTGATAGAAGCTGGTGCTAATGTGGTTATATATGCCAACCATTTGCTTAGAGCAGCTTATCCTGCTATGGTCGATGTCGCAAAGTCTATTTTAACAAACGAACGTTCAAAAGAGGTCGACGATCAGTGTATGTCTATCAAAGAAATTTTGACCTTAATACCTTAATTTATGATTTCTCCTAAAGTTTTTTATGATTATTTAATCAATAATCAGGTTGAATTTTTCACTGGTGTTCCAGATTCTTTACTTAAAGATATTTGTGCCTATATAACCGATAATACGAGTTCAAAAAACAATATTATTGCGGCCAACGAAGGTAATGCTGTGGGGTTGGCAGCAGGATACCACATGGCTACCGGGAGAATTCCTATGGTATATATGCAGAATTCAGGCTTGGGCAATACTGTTAATCCATTGTTATCGCTAATCGATAAAGAAGTTTATAATATTCCTCTTTTGTTGATGATAGGCTGGCGGGGCGAAGGCAAAGATGAACCGCAACATGTAAAACAAGGTCGTGTAACTAACGATTTGCTCGATGCAATGGGGGTGCCATATTTAATTCTAGATAGCGATGTGCTTGAAGCTCAAAAGCAAATAGATTTTGCACTTGCTGAAATTAAGAAAAACAATACGGTTTATGCCATTGTAATAAGGAAAGGAACTTTTGAAAAATATAGCATCAAGCAAAAAATTGAATCCGATTATCAATTGAGTCGCGAAGAAGCTATTAAAATTATTGTAGATCAATTGGAGGGAGATGAATTAATTGTATCGACTACAGGTAAATCGTCCAGAGAGCTTTTTGAATATAGAGCAGAAAAAGGGCAAAAGCATAATGCAGATTTTTTAACTGTAGGTTCTATGGGGCACGCCAGTCAGATTGCTTTAGGGATTGCTCTTAATAAACCAAAACGAAAAGTTATTTGTTTAGATGGTGATGGTGCTGTTTTAATGCACATGGGAGCGTTTGCCATTGTTGGAACTCAAGCACCGAGTAATTATTTACATATTGTGATAAATAATGGTGCTCACGAATCGGTTGGAGGACAGCCAACAGTAGCTTTCGATATCGATATTCCAACTATAGCTAAGGCTAATAATTATAAGTATACTATTCGAGTTTCTAACGACCAAGAGTTGAAAGAAGCTTTAAAAAATATTGATGCGTATCCTGCACTTATCGAAGTTATGACAAAGGTGGGCGCTAGAGAAGATTTAGGTCGACCAACTATAAAACCCGTCGATAATAAAAAAGATTTTATGTTAAACTTAGCTCAAGACTAATGCAAGAGTTATTTATAGAAAACCATTTCGATGAATTAAAATCGTATATCGAGTCTATCGATAAACAAAAAATATTTTTAGTAATCGATAAGGGTTCTTATCAAATATCTGGGGCTAAAAAATTTATTGAAAAAAGATTGCAACTATCAACCGATGCAATCTTTTCCGATTTTAATTCTAACCCTGAAATTAAAGATTTAGAAAAAGGAATTGAGCTTTTTAAGTCTGCTAAATATGAATTAATTATTGCTATTGGAGGAGGTTCTGTTCTCGACATGGCAAAACTTATTAGCTTGATGTCTCATCAGACGGCTTTAATTTCGAGTATTACAAAAGGCGAATCTCCAATAAAAAATACGAAAACAGAATTATTGGCGATTCCTACCACAGCAGGTACAGGAGCAGAGGCTACTGCATTTTCTGTTCTGTATATTGGAAAAGTTAAATATTCGGTAGCAAGCCCATACATTTTACCCGATAGTGTATATCTATCTTCAGAATTTTCGATGTCGGCTCCAGCTTATTTAACGGCTAGTACCGGACTAGACGCTTTTTCGCAAGCTATCGAATCGCTTTGGTCGGTAAGTGCAAACGAAGAGTCGGAAGCTTATTCTTTAGAAGCTATAGATTTGGTATGGAAAAATTTAAAAAAGGCAGTTTTAGATAACGATACAGAAGCAAAATCGAAAATGCAAGAAGCTGCATTTTTAGCGGGAAAGGCTATTAATATTACCAAAACAACAGCACCGCACGCATTGTCGTATGCATTTACAAGTTATTATAATATTCCGCATGGACATGCTGTTTGTTTAAGTTTAGCTTTCTTTCTAGAATATAATTACAAGTTGTCCGATAAAGATTGCACAGACCCGAGAGGAGCGCAGCATGTAAAACAAAGAATAAATAAAATTATTAAGATTTTAGATGTAGATATTAATGACGTAGATGCAACATTAGACCCTTTTTATGAGTCAATAGGTATTAATACAAAAATATCGAGTTTAATTAAGGATTTTGATTCAAAATTAATTGTGGGGAATGTCAATTTAGAACGCCTGAGTAACAATCCAAGACAAATTGACGAACAGACTATTCTTAATTTTTTTAATAATTAATAAGAATTTATGAAAACTATACTTTTATATATAGATCCAGCATCAACGAGTGCTTTGTTGTATATTATTATTGCTATTGGGGCAACTTTAGCTTTTGCATTAAAAGGGTTCTTTTATAAAATTAAGAATCTGTTTTTAGGAAAAGGCTTTAAATCGAGTAGTGATTTCGATGGTGTCGATATTATATTCTATTCTGAAGGCAAACAGTATTGGTCTGTTTTTAAACCAATTATTCAAGCTTTAGAAAAGAGAAATGTTGAATGCGTATATTTAACTTCAGACGAGCTAGACCCAGGATTGCAGTACGAATCGGATTTGCTGAAACGTAAATATATTGGTAATCTTACTATGACCTCGGTTTATTTAAATAAACTTAAAGCTAAGTTTGTTGGAATGACCACGCCACAGCTCGATGTGATGATGATACGACGTTCTAAAAATGTTCAACATTATGCACATATTGTTCATGCTCCGATCGATGTTTTTACTTATCGTAAGTTTGCTTTCGATTATTTCGACTCTGTTTTCTGCTCTGGTTATCATCAAATAGAGGGAATTCAGAAATTAGAAGAAAAAAGAGGAACAGATAAAAAGAAATTATTAGAAACAGGGTTTACAGTTTATGATGTAATGCTCGAAGATATTAAAAAATTACCTAAGCCTCAGAAAGAAAGACCGATTGTGTTAGTGGCTCCAACTTGGAAAGAATATTCAATTTTAAATCGCTTCGGTACAGAATTCTTCGACCATTTGTTAAAAGACGATTCATACGATGTTATTCTTCGTCCTCATCCACAAACCTATGTTAGTTTCCCTAAATTAATTGCCGAAATTGAAGAAAAATATAAAAATGAAACAAGATTTAAGATTGATACTAATCCTTTAGGAACAGAGAGTATGCATCAATCAGATATGATGATTGGTGATTTATCGGGTGTATTTTGGGATTATGCATTTGTTTATTCTAAGCCTGTATTGTTATTAAAAACAGATTTTGGAACTATAGAAGGTTTCGAGGGTAGTGAGCTAGATTACGAAATGTGGGAAATGCGAGAAAGAGAGAAATTAGGAAAACAGTTCGATGAAAATGACTTGCCTAATATTTCTAAGATTGTTAAAGAGCTATTAGATAACCCACCATTAAATAAATTGGAAACATTACGCGATGAGTCTGTTTATAATTTCGGGAAAGCAGGGAAGGTTGCAGCGGAACAAATTATTGATATTTTGAAAACTATCGATAGCGAAACTTCTTTATCATCTAAATAATAATTAAGAAATGAGTTTCTTCGAGTATATCATATCGCCATTTATTTATTTTATAGAGCAAGTTTTTTTGTTCTCGCATTCTATAACAGGAAATTACGGTTTAGCAATTATTTTACTAAGCTTCTCAGTTTCATTGTTGTTATTGCCGGTGTTTGTTTACATCGAAAAATCGAAAAAGAAAGACGATGTCATAAAAAAGAAAATGCAACCTTTGATAGACGAAGTTAAACGGGTTTACAAAGGGCAGGAACGATATTATTACATTAAAACTATAAACAGGCAACATAATTATAGCTCTTTAAAAGCATTAATTCCTATTTTGAGCCTGCTGATTCAGATTCCATTCTTTATTGCAGCATATCAGTATTTGGAACATTTCGAGGGATTAAAAGCGGTTAGTTTTTTATTCATTAAAGACTTAAGCTTACCCGATGGTTTATTTGGAATCATCAATATTTTACCAATTCTGATGACCTTAGTTAACTTACTAACAGTTCATTATTATACAAAAAACGGAGACGGTAAAGAGAGCAAACAAATGCTAGTTATTGCTATTGCATTCTTGGTTTTGTTATTCAATTTACCAGCAGGTTTGGTTTTGTATTGGACGATGAACAATGTTTTTAGCTTTTTAAGATTATTCATTACCAATCCAGAAGTATTTAAAAAGAAAGAAGGCGATTATACTTTTTCTATTTTTATTTCAGAATACAAGCAGCAAATTCCTAAATTAAAGAACCCCTTTTATTTTATCTTAACCGCCTTGGTTATTTCGCAATTGGCTTGGGCATTTAAATATTACTTCGACGATATTGCTTTTCGTTTGTTTGCAGCAGTAATGGTAAGTCTAGGTTTAACAGTTATTTCAGGTCTGTTAATGCTTATTTACAAAAAAAATATAGCTAAAGTTCTTGCTTTAGAAGTTAAGCCAGTCGTTTATTTTTCTCTTTTGTTTGGAGCCGTATATTTCTATTTTGCGTCTAAATTTTATTTTACGGGTGTCAATAATGAGTTAGCTTTAATAGGTGTTTTATTGATTATTCCAACCCAATTTATAGGATATATTTCTTTTATTAGAAATAGAACGAGTATAAAATATTATCATCTATTAAACTTTGTGTTCTTCATTATTTTAGGAATACAGATGTTGAATTTGTATTTTATTATTACAGATAGCACCCAGATTTCTTTTCTTGATATTAATTTTGTTAATAACGCAAATGCTTATTTAGGTTTCTTATCGGCAGGGATTATTTATTCTTTAGCAATTAGTTGCCCTTACTATCAATTATTAAAAAATAAATTATCGTTTCTCGAAGGAAATTGGAAAATATTTTCATTA
>JAMOQL010000300.1 GCA_027064025.1 Bacteroidales bacterium | reverse complement strand
TTTCCTAAAAATAGAATCGTGATTAATGTTATCTCTATCTTTCTTAATAAGTTTATTTTTAGAAAAAAAGAAAAATTCAGAATCTTCAGTAGAAACTTTCACCTCTAAAGGAGAATACTCTTTTCCTGAAATTCTGATAGTTATAGGCTTTTTACTGAAAGTTAATCTCTCAATTTTATTTTTAATCCACGCTTTTTGTTGGTCCTTTTCATTATAAAATTGCAATTCAATTTTTTCTTTTTCGTCTGCATCAGCATAATTATTTTCTTGAGCCAAATACTGAATAGAATAATCTCGTGGATGGTCAATATACATTTGGTCATCGATCTTACTTTGTAAGTAACCATCTGTAAAATCACGATTAAAAACTTTGTAGAATGCCGATTTATCGTTGCTTAATTTTTCTTGATTATTATATTTGTCAAGCTGCTTCCTCCACAAATCGACCACAGTATAAACATAATCATATTTCTTAACTCGACCTTCTATTTTAAAAGAATACACTCCCGCTTCTGCAAGCTCTTTCAACATTGTGAATGCCGAATTATCTTTTAAATTTAATAAATAAGAGAACTTATCTTCTGAAGTTCTATACGCATCTCTGCACGACTGATTGCATCGCCCTCTATTCCCAGAATTACCTGATTGTAACGAACTTATATAACAAAGCCCCGAAAAAGAAATACAATATGAACCATGAACAAAAACTTCCGTTTGAATAGATCTTTTGGCAGCAAATTCTGTTAATTTACGAATCTCCGATAAGTTTAATTCTCGCGATAAATTTACCCTTGAAACAGACAGTTGTTTAAGAAAGTCAATCTGTCCATTATTATGTGTAGTAGCTTGTGTAGAAGCATGAATACTAAAGGATTTAAAATATCTAGACACAATATAAAACAAGCCTAAATCCTGAATAATTAATCCATCTATACGAGTAGTTTGTAATTTATTGAGTAGTAAAAAAAGGGCTGGTAATTCATTTTCTAAAATAATAATATTTAAAGTCAAAAAAACTTCACAGTTCTTTTTATGGGCTAAATTAATAATCCCAAAAATATCTTCGAAGCTTATTTTCTCCGATTTGTTTCTAGCATTAAACCTATCTAGGCCGCAATACACGGCATCAGCACCAGCCAAAATAGCAGCTTTAATAGAATCTAAACTTCCTCCCGGAGCCAGCAACTCCATCCTTTTTATCGACATATCAATCAGAAAATATCCAAATAGCCTTCGTTAAAATCGAATTATAAAATCTTGTTTCTGACTTTCTTTACGGAAAAAAATCAGCCCCATTCTAAATAAATCTATAGAAACCACTACTTCAGACCTAGCAACAATCTCCTTCCACGCCCTAGTCATACCCTCCGACCAGTATATATCATCAAAAACAAACACCGACTCAGGAGTTGCTTTCTCTAGAAGCATTTCAAAATATCTAATTGTTGGTTCATATCTATGATTACCATCAATAAAAGCAAAATCTACGGTCTCAATTAATTCGAGAGCTTTAGGCAACTTCTCATCAAAAGCTCCTGTAACAACTTGTATATTATTTATTTTAAGACGATTAAGATTTCGTTTAGCAATCTTAGAAATCTCAGAACTTCCTTCGAAAGTATACACTTGCGAATTTTTACAAGCCGATGCTAAATAAGCAGAGGTCGTTCCTAAAGAAGTGCCAAGTTCAATGATGCTTTTAGGCTGAAAACGATTAACTAATCTAAATATTAATTGAGCATGTTCGACACCCAAAAGTGCCGTTTTTGCAATTGACGAAACCTTACGTATATTACTTATACTCTGGCTCGAACCTGCTCCAAAATCTTCAATTTCGATAACTGTTTTTTCTTTTAGCAAATCTGCCCGTAATTTTTCTATTTTAGAAAAACAGTAATATCGTCCATCATTATTAAAAACAGTTTCTACGAGATCGTATACAAAAGGGGAGTGCACTCCATGACCCAACTTTGTTTTAGCTCGACCTTGATAATTAAAATATTGTTTTATTTGATGAATTTTTTGATTCATTATAATATGTCTTCGATTTCTTCTGGAGGAATAGCCCAAACTGCTTTAAGACGGTTCTCTACCAATGGTCGTTTCATTAGTTTAGGGTTTTCTAACAAAACCTTAATCCACTCATCCTCATTCAACTGCAAACCCTTAAATTGAGATTTATAAATAGCCTCTTGTGTTCTAATTATTTCAAAAGCCGACCAATTCAACTTCATCAAAATAGTTTTAAACTCCTCTTTTGTAAGCGGTTCTTTAAGATATTCTCTAACTTCAAATTCCACTCCCTTTTCTTGCAGAAATTTCAATCCTGCGCGACTTTTGCCTCATCTGGCATTATGATATATTGTAATCATCTTATTATTCTAAATTATTAATTAGGACTTTTCGCCTCCAAATTTCATTAAATATTCCTTAATAAACCCGTCTATTTCTCCATCAAGGACTGCGTGAACATTAGTCTCTTCGTAGTTCGTTCGATTATCTTTTACCATCGTATATGGCTGCATCACATACGAACGAATCTGCGATCCCCATTCAATTTTCATTTTCCCCTCTTCTACAGCTGCTTGCTCATCTTGGCGTTTTCTGAGTTCCAGTTCATATAGATGCGATTTTAAAATCCGCATACAATTCTCTTTATTCTTAAGTTGCGAACGGGTTTCTGTATTCTGAACAATGATACCAGATGGTTCGTGACGAACACGAGCTCCGGTCTCTACCTTGTTAACATTCTGACCACCAGCACCTCCCGAACGAAATGTTTCCCACTTTATATCTGCAGGATTTACAATTATTTCAATAGTATCGTCAATTAAAGGAGATACAAATACTGATGCAAAAGACGTGTGTCGTTTGCCCTGCGAATCGAAAGGCGAAATACGAACCAAACGATGGACACCACTTTCGCTCTTTAAATATCCATAAGCAAAATCGCCTGTAAATTCAAGTGTTACAGATTTTAAACCTGCCTTATCTCCCTCTAAATAATCGAGTTCTTTTATCTTAAACTTACGTTTTTCTCCCCAACGGAGATACAAACGCATTAGCATCTCTGCCCAATCTTGACTTTCGGTACCACCTGCTCCAGGGTTGATTTTTAGAATTGCGCCTAATTTATCTTCCTCATTCCGTAGCATGTTTTTTAGCTCTAAATCCTCTATTGCAGAAATGACTAACTCATATTGAAGATCAAGTTCAGAATTTTCAAGTTCGCCTTCCTGAGCAAATTCATACAAAACTTGTAAATCTTCAGTAAGCTGTTCTATTCTTTCATAATCAATAATCCAATTCTTTACAGATGCAATTTCACGCATTTTTACTTCTGCATTTTTGGCATCATCCCAAAAATCAGGAGCCTGAGTTTTCATTTCTTTTTCTTCAACTTCTACTCTTTTTGCATCAATGTCAAAGATACCTCCTCAACGCAGCTTGGCGTTCCTCTATGGTTTTTATTTGTTCTTCTTGAATCATTCAATTTTTTTTAAACGTAAGTATTAATTTTTGCTTTCGCAAATTCGATTATCCTCTCCTAAGAATTATCATAGTAGCCCCAAAGCCATATTCTTTAAACGAAGCATCTTGGAAATACAATTGAGGATAATCTCTCTGAAGAGATTTTCGCAGTTCATTTTTTAAAGTCCCCGCTCCTACACCATGAATAAAAACCATCTTTTTGGTCTCATTATTTTTAAGTCCAGAAGCCAGCTCCGAATGAAATTTTTCCATCTGTATATTTAGTATTTCTCCATTACTCAAGCCTCTGTAATCGTCCAAAAGCTCGTGGACATGTAAATCCACCTCTTTAATTCCCGAATTAACTTGGCTGACAGAGAACTTACTTTTAAGTTGATTAGCAATCTTATCCGATTGCTGTTCTGCTTGCTTTATTCTTTTAAAATCGTCGTCAGATATTTTGCTATAAGCTTTATTTAATTCTTCACTATTTAATTTTATAACAATCGAATCTTCCTCGAAAAAATCATTTTCTAAAAAGCTCCCTACTTTATAAAATTTTAATGGTGCCACTTCAATCTCTTTTTGCAAAGGCTCTTGGCTAGGAAATTTACCATATCTATAAAATAAAAACTGAAACTTTATTTTAGGGAAGACTCCTAATTCGGCTCTACTATATGTTTTAATTAAAACTTTAGTATTCGATTCTAAATTAGCGTTCCAAATCATGCTTGAATCTTCAAAATCCAACTCAAAAGCCATAGCTTGAGCCTGAAAATTACTATCATTAATTACATATAAAGCCATCTCGCTCTCAGTAATCTTTTCAGCATTTATGGGCACAAGGGCTGCATATATATTAAGTTCATCGTTACCTTCTATATATTCTATACTATTCGAAGAGTCTATTTCTTTATCAACATCATCTAATTCAAGCTCGTCCCTATCGTTTCTGAAGTCAAAATCTTCTTCCTCATCATCTTCTTTTTCTTCGACAAAAGCACCCGTTTCCAGAGAAGATACTTTTACAAGATCAGCAGCTTGAACCGGAATTTCGAACTCATCATCGTTCATTATTTCGACACTCTTTTCATCTATAATTCTAATTACTGTTCCGCCACCAACATCGTTTAAAAATCTAACTCTATCGCCTTTTTTCAATTTCATATTTCCTAAATTTAAAGTAAAAGATTAAAGAAGAACGTTATTTTCTTGTTTGAACCTTTTATATTTTACAAAGTTAGTTATTTTTGCGCCATGCTTGAGATGCAAAAAATAAAAATATCAAATTTTAATTACGATTTGCCCGATAAGCAAATTGCAAAGTTTCCATTAACGAACAGAGATGATTCTAAACTACTGTATTATAAAGACTCAGCTATTCAGGATTACACTTTCCGTAATTTACCAGAATTATTAGATTCTAATATTCGACTCATTTTCAATAATACAAAAGTAATTCGTGCACGTTTGCATTTCGAAAAGAAAACAGGTGCAAAAATCGAGGTTTTCTGTTTAGAACCTCACTCTCCCGCAGATTATGTACAATCGTTCGAGAGTAGCACCTCTTGTCAATGGTCTTGTATGGTTGGAAATGCCAAAAAATGGAAAGCAGACTCATTATTCAAAGAAATTACGATTAATGATACAAAAATAATAGTTGAAGCAAAAAAGGTTAATACTGATAAAAAAGCTCCAATAATTAAATTCTCATGGAATAACAATTCCTTTTCCTTTTCAGAGATTATAGAATCTATGGGACAGTTACCCATCCCTCCATATTTGAATAGAAAAACAGAAGCTAGCGATTTACTGCGTTATCAAACGGTTTATTCAAAAATAAAAGGTTCAGTAGCAGCCCCAACAGCAGGCTTACATTTTACGGACCAAGTATTTTCTAAACTAGAAAACAAAAACATTGTATTAGAAGAAGTTACCCTGCATGTTGGAGCCGGAACATTTAAACCTGTAAAGTCTGAAGAAATAGGGGATCACAATATGCACACAGAACATTTTATTGTCGACAAATCTACCTTACTAAATTTAACTGATAAGCGAAAAAATATTCCTGTAGGAACGACTTCAGTAAGAACTTTAGAGAGTTTGTATTGGTTAGCAATAAAAATTAAAAAAGGCTTAATTAAATCTAATCTACATGTTAACCAATGGGACCCTTACCAAATAGAAAGTCAATTATCAAAAAATGATGCTTTGAACATATTAATTGAGTATTTAGAAAAAACCAAACTCGATTTTGTGGAAGCATCAACAGAAATAATGATTGTACCAGGCTATAAATTTAGAATTACAGATTCTATTATTACTAATTTTCATCAACCTAAAAGCACACTTTTACTTCTGATTTCTGCCTTTATTGGCAACGATTGGAAACGAATGTATCAGCATGCTTTAGATAACAACTATCGTTTTTTAAGCTATGGCGATAGCTCTCTCTTAGTGAAAAGTTAATAAAGTTTAAAATGGAAAATTTTGAAAATAGGTAATATAAAATTTCAGAAATACCCCGTGTTTTTAGCACCTATGGAAGATGTTACTGACCCAACATTCCGATACATGTGCAAACAGTTTGGTGTAGATATGATGTATACCGAATTTATTTCGGCCGAGGGACTCATTAGAAATGGGGAAAAGGGGCTACGCAAACTAGATTTATGGAAGGCCGAACGTCCTATTGGTATTCAGATTTACGGAGCAAATATAGAGCCTATGGTCGAGGCTGCTAAAATGGTAGAGCAAGCCAAACCTGATATTCTAGATTTAAATTATGGCTGTCCTGTAAAGAAAATCGCAGGTCGTGGAGCAGGATCTGGACTTTTGCGAGAGGTAGATAAAATGATAGAAATGACTTCTAAAATTATCGATGCTGTAAAAATACCTGTAACTGCAAAAACCAGAATTGGCTGGAATAACGAAGAAATTAATATTCAAGATGTTGCGGAACGTTTACAAGAAACAGGTATCCAAGCCTTAACCATTCATGGGCGAACCAAAGTACAAATGTATAAAGGAACAGCCGATTGGGACACAATTAAATCGGTAGTCGATAATCCTAAAATTACAATGCCAATTATCGGAAATGGTGATATTGATTCTGCCATAGTCGCCAAACAACGCTTCGAAGAAACAGGAGTAGACGCCATTATGGTTGGACGTGGAAGTATTGGGAAACCTTGGCTTTTTAAAGAAATTCGTCATTATCTAGACACAGGAGAAATTTTGCCTTCGCCAACGGTGACAGAACGTGTAGAAATGGCTAAAATACATTTAGCAAAGTCTATTGAATGGAAACAAGAATACGGTGGTGTGATGACAATGCGTCGTCATTTCGTTCATTATTTCAAAGGGATTCCCAATTTTAAAGATACTCGTCTTAAACTTTTGACCACTGTTCCGCCAAAAGAAGTCTACGAAATCTTAGATTTTATATCAGATAAATACGGTTATTTTAGACCTGATTAATTCTTTTTAAGACCTAAACAATAATTAGATATTAAATAACGTTTTAAAATAAATTCTTAACTAAAATACTATGAAAATATTATTGAAAAAGTCTTTATTTGGATTATTACTTCTCAGCTTTTTATTTTCTTGTCAAAAAGAAGAAACAACAGAAACTACAAATTCTACCAGCAATCTCTCACAAGAGATTATTTACAAATCGGTAAAAAAACAATACGTTCTGCAACAGAATGTTCAAGATATTTTAAATAGTGATGACGAAATTTCTTTGCACATTGATAGTGTAATAAACGGAACTTCGTATACCAATATCATCTCTACAGGTGAAAAATCTTTTAACTTAAATGAGGATTCTATTCTGGATATTTCGTTTGATATTATTGATCTAAATTTATACAATACAGATTTACCAGAGAATTTTGATTCTTTAGCAGCCAGAGTTCACCCTCTTAATGTTGAATTACTAGACAACTCTACTTGGGGTTATCCCGATGCTTTAGAGGCCGATCAGGTCATAAATAATAATGCTTATTGGGATTCTCATATCAACAATATTCTGGGAACTTTTCAAAATATAGGTAACTTTCAAGGACAAGGATATCGTTTTTTAGGTTTTAGATTTACAAATAATGGGCATTACAAATATGGATGGATAAAATTATATTGCAGTCTTCATAACGACACACTAATTGTTGATAGTTATGCTTATAACAATATAGAAGATAGCTCTATTTTGGCAGGTCAAGAAGAGTAATATGGAATTAAATCTTAGGAACAAAAGTTGGGTTTAAATTTAAAAATAAACTTTTGTTCCTAAGCTCATAAAAAGGATACTATACAAATTGACGACTTGGTTATTTCCGTTGTCCCAACGACTCATGATAAACAAATCTAAAGTCCCTACTTCGTAATATAAACCAATTTTATCGACCCATTTATTTTGGATAGTATAGCACAACTCCGCTTTGTATGTAATCCCAATTCTGTAAACGGTATTCCACCAATAATAGCCTTTAGGATATTGCTTAGAATCTCTATATTTATTATAAGTATCACCAAAAGTATGGCTTACAAAAGCACCAACAGAAAGTGGTTTTAACTTGATTTTTTCAGATAGCCTAATATCCCATTTTGAGGTAGGCGTATACTCAAATTTTAGTGCCGTTACAAAAATATTCTTTCCTCCGGCAAACTCGGGAACAAAGCCAAGACTGTAAGATAATTCTAATCGTTTTTTAGAAAATAGCCAAGTTGGGCCAGCAGATAGCATGCCTATTTCACCTGCATATTGCACTCTTAATATAGACGGTATATACCATTTCTTGCCTGTCGAAACTAACGTGTCTTGGGCAATTAACTGAATATTAAAAAGTAATATTATAAATATAAATAAGATTCTCATATTTTATTCTTATTAATGGGTAATTAATTTACAGAAACATGTTCAAGTTCAAAATTGCCTTTCCAGATTTTGACCACAATGTATTTCTCATTTGTGGTGCTGTATGAGTTAAGATAAGAAACGGTTTCGTTCTCTGGCTGATAAAAATTATAGTCATGATTATGCCCATTTATAGAGATTAAAACTTTTCCTGAAGCATTTAAAATTTCTCGATATTCATCTTCTAAACTATTATCAAAATCAACATGACCAGGAGGCACATGGTTTATAATTAAGGCATTCTGAAATAATGATGTATCTGAAAGTTCACTTTCTAGCCAACTAATATTAGGAAGACTATGATCGAAATGAGTTTCCATTCCATTTGTATTTAAATAAATAAATTTAAAGTTTTGGAAATAAAATGAGAAATTATCATCGCCATACATTTGCTTATATATCTCAAAGCCATTCGCAATCATGTCGTGGTTGCCTATTACAGCCATATATGGAATTTTAATTTTTGATAATAATTTGTGCATGCCTGTATATTCTCTTTGTAAACCAAAATCGACAAGATCGCCCGTGTGAATCACAAAATCTAAATCATTTCTTGAATTAATGTTTTTAATAATTTTTAAGGTAGAAGTGTAGAAGCGTTGAGAATCTCCAATAATTGCAATTCGGATAGTGTCTTTAGCTAATTTCGACAGACGATTGATATTTTTTTGATTGATATCGGAATAACCTTCTTCTGGGCTTATCTGATATTGATTGTATTCAAATTTATCGCAAGAATACAACAGAAGAAAAAGTGCGCTAGTAATAAGTAGTTTCATAATTAATAATTTCTATAATTTTATTCTTTCAGTTATTCCAGAAGCTCGTTGCACTGGTTTTTTACTTGTTTCTTCTAAGATATTGGCTTTTGCAAAAATCCATAAATCTAGTTTTGCACGAGTTAATCCCGTATATAACAACTCTTTAGTCAAAATAGAAAGCCCTTCTTGCCGAGGCAAAACCACTGCCACGTGTTCGAATTCAGAACCTTGACTTTTATGTATCGTCATAGAAAAAACGGTTTGGTATTGATTAATGAAATTTGGATTAATCGCCCTTAAAGATCCATCTTCCGACTCAAAATACACTTGTAATTCATTATTTTCATCTGCACGAACTAAACCAATATCACCATTAAATAATTTTAAATGATAATCGTTTTGGGTAATCATAATCGGCTGATTATGATAAAATCCATATTTGGGAAATAGAAATCCTTTTAACTTCAAATAATCTTCGACTTTTTGATTAAAATACTCAACCGAAAATTCTCCCTTATGAATAGGGCTTAACAGACGAATATTCGAAAAGTTTTTTAAGGCATGAAGCGGATCTTTTTCAGCAATATACTGCTGATATAATTCGTAGAAAGCTTCAAAATCTTTTGCTCTATAATCTTCGAAAATTTTAACCTGATCGTTATTATTATACGCATCGATATTCTTACTTTCTAAACAACTATCGAGCACAGCATAACTAATTTTGCCAATTCCTTTATCACGAGCAAATCGGTAACTATTCTGAAGCTCAACCATATGTGCAGATAATAAATACTCTGTCTGACATAAATTTTCTTCAGATAATTTACTTTTCAAGAACTGATTCAGAATATCTAAAGCATTTTGTGGAAAAAGATTCATCTTAGATTGCGACTGACAAATATCGCCAAAAACCGAACCCGCCTCTACAGAAGCCAATTGATCTTTATCACCAAGTAAAATAATTTGTTTGTCAGTAGGAATAGCAGAAATTAATTTCGACATCAAACTAACACCTATCATAGACGATTCGTCAACAATTACAATATCATAATTTAAAGGATTATCTGCATTATGTTTAAAATAATGCGTACCTCTTTTATAACCTAAAAGCCGATGAATAGTCGAACTTTCCAGACGGTCAAAATGAGTTTTAATTTCTTGACTTAATCCCTTAATTTCTGATTTAGCTTGAAGTATAGATTCCTTTATTCGTGCAGCAGCTTTACCTGTTGGAGCAGCCAAAGCAACTTTTATTTTAGGATTAATTGAAAAAACGAGGGCTAAAAATTTTGCAATAGTCGTTGTTTTACCCGTTCCTGGTCCACCAGTAATAATTGAGAAATTATGAAGATACGATTGTAATGCAGCAATCAATTGCCAATTGACTGAGCCTTCTTGTTCCTCGAAAATAGATTGAATCAAATATTTTTGTTCAAGTAATAGAATTAATTTTACTGATATTTCTTCATTCTCAATTAATTTTCGGATAGCCCTTACAATTTCTGTTTCATAAGCAAAATAGCGGTGCATATACACTTTATTATTATTCAGAATAAAAGCATTCACCTTGTCGGGATTATCGGTAATCCAACGACTTTTACTTAATAAATCTTTACTATCCACCTGCAATTCATGACCAGAATTATACTCATCAATATCCAAGCAAATATGTCCTTCGGAAAGCTTCCTAGAACATTCGTAGGCTATAGGTTTAATAATATCTTGTTTAAAATAATCTGCAAAAACTTGGTGTATATCTATAGTTGAGTTCATCGACTGTAAAAATAAACAATCAAAAATCAATTTTCAATAATTCGCAATCAATTATTCACTAACTTTGCAAAGAATTAGTATAGAAACATATGCAAGAAAAAGAAGCCTTATTTGGCAAGACTTTAGCCGAAATACAAAATATTGTTGAAGAATTAAAACTTCCTAAATTCACTGCCAAGCAAATTACAGACTGGTTGTATAAGAAAGAAATATCTTCGATAGACCAAATGTCGAACCTATCGAAAAAGTCACGAGAAATATTAAACAATAGGTATACTTATGGCTTAACTAAGCCCATTCAAGTTCAAGAATCTGTAGATGGCACTAAAAAATATTTATTTCCAACAACAACAGGCCATTTTATTGAAACAGCTGTAATTCCAGACGTTAAACAAGAACGACATACCGTCTGTGTGTCATCGCAAAAAGGTTGTAAAATGAATTGCTTATTTTGTGCTACAGGAAAACAAGGTTGGCAAGGAGATTTAACAACAACTGAGATTCTAAATCAATTCAAAAACATTCCAGAATTTTCTAAAATGACCAATATTGTATATATGGGAATGGGCGAGCCCCTAGACAATGTAAATGCTGTTCTTAGAAGCTTGGATATATTAACCTCAGACTACGGATTCGGCTGGAGTCCAAAACGAATTACAGTTTCTTCTATAGGTGTTATTCCCGGAATGAAAGAATTTCTAAAAAGGAGTAATGCTCATTTAGCTATTAGTTTACACACACCGTTCGACGAAGAACGTTTAGCAATAATGCCCGTACAAAAAGTCTATCCAATTAAGAGCGTTTTGGAAGAAATCCGCTCATACGATTTTGGTAAACAGAGAAGAATATCGTTTGAATATATAGTTTTCAACAACATGAACGACAGTATGAAACATGCCGACGAGTTAGTCAAAATACTTACGGGGATACACTGCAGAGTCAATTTAATACGCTTCCACGAGATTCCTGATGTAGATTTACAAACAACTAACGAAGAACGTTTAGTTGCCTTCCAAAAAAGATTAATACAAAAAGGATTAACAACAACCATTCGAGCATCGCGTGGTGAAGATATTTTTGCAGCCTGTGGATTATTATCAACCAAAGAGTTAAATAAGAAATAACATTAGCAATGATTTAATATTCTGTTTATAAAAAGATAACCTTTCGGTTCTTTATTTTTCGATTATTTATATCTTTACGTATAGACAAAAATAAACTTAATTAATTATGAGTGAATCGATTCTAAAAGCCTTAGTTCAATTATTTTCATTAATTGCAAATTTTGATACCGATGATGCTAGTTTTTCGGCAAGAGATGTCGTTGTTTTATTTTTAAAAAACCAATTTGGTCAAGCCCTGACCGATGAATATATGGTTTTATTCGATGAATTTTACAAAAAATATCAAGGTAAAAAAGGTCGAAAAAGAGTTTCTTCTAATTCCGTAAAAGTACTAGCCATTTGCTCTCAAATTAATGAAGAATTAAGGCAAGAACAAAAAGTTCTGGTTCTGCTTCAACTTTTAGAGTTTATCCATTTTGGAGGTAGTGTAAACGAAACTGAGCTTGAGTTTGTTGAAACAGTTGCCGATACATTTAATATCGATAAAGAAGAATATAAAGATTGTAAAACTTTAATTCTAACAGATAACATTCAAGAAATTCCACACAAAGAAAGTTTTCTTATTGTCAATAACAAAGAAGAAAGTAAATCGAAAAAAGGCTATCGATATCACGAAAACTTATTAGGAGAATTAGTTATTGTTCACATTAAAAGTACCAATACTTTTGTTTTTGGTTATGTTGGTGAAGATAATCTCTTCCTTAATAGTCAGCCAATCGCCACTCACCGAGCATATATCTTAGTAAAAGGGTCTTCCATCAGAAGTCCCAAAATTGCTCCTATTTACTATAGTGATATTGCTGGAACATTTTTGCAAGATGCCTCTAAAGAGACGATTCACTTTATAGCTCACGAGTTAGAGTTTCATTTCCCGAATAGCTCTAATGGGCTACAAAACTTTAATTTCAGAGCCGATGGTGGTGAACTTATTGGTGTAATGGGAGGTTCTGGAGCAGGAAAGTCCACATTACTTAACATTTTTAACGGAATGTTAACTCCAAACAAGGGAAAAGTTCTAGTTAATGGGTACGATGTCTACAATCCAAACGATGATATTGAAGGTGCAATAGGTTTTGTTCCTCAAGATGACTTGTTAATTGAAGAGCTCACTGTTTTTCAGAATTTATATTACAATGCTAAACTATGTTTAGATAATTTTAATGAAGAAGAAATAATAGAAGCGGTCGACAAAGTTCTAGTCGATTTAGATTTAATTGAGATAAAAGATTTAAAAGTAGGTTCGCCCCTTAATAAATTCATTTCTGGAGGACAGCGAAAACGATTAAATATTGCCCTCGAATTAATTAGAGAACCCTCTGTTTTATTTGTCGACGAACCCACTTCTGGTTTATCGTCGAACGACTCGGAAATGGTAATGGACTTGCTTAAAGAACAAACCTTAAAAGGGAAATTAGCCATTATTAATATTCATCAGCCCAGCTCGGATATATATAAACTTTTTGATAAGTTAATTGTAATGGATAAAGGTGGACACCCCATATATTATGGAAATCCAATCGATGCCATTACTCATTTCAAAAAAGCATCTAATTACGTAAATGCTCACGAAAGTGAATGTTCGTCTTGTGGAAATGTTAATCCAGAACAAGTACTTCAAATTGTTGAATCCAGAGTGGTTGACGAATATGGCAAATTGACCACTAATCGGAAAAAAGAGGCTTCGGAATGGTACAAATTATACAAAACAGAAATCGAAAAACCTATTGAAGTAACCGAGAAAACGACCCTTCCTGAAAACTCATTTAAAATTCCTAATGCACTCAAACAGTTTAAAATATTCTCTTTAAGAGACATTAAATCTAAATTTACTAATAAGCAGTATTTAATGCTGACATTTTTGGAAGCTCCAGTATTAGCAATTATTCTAGGCTATTTTACCAAATATACTGCTGGAGACGAATATGTTTTTTCACAAAATGAGAATTTACCAGCCTATATGTTTATGGCTGTTGTAGTATCTTTATTTTTAGGCTTAACAGTTAGTGCCGAGGAAATTATTAAGGATAGAAAAATCCTACAACGAGAACAATTTCTAAATTTAAGTAAAGGTTCTTATCTAAACTCCAAAGTTCTAATTCAATTCTTTATTTCTGCAGTTCAGACACTTACATTTGTTGTAATTGGGAACTTTATTTTAGGAATTCACGGTCTAACTTTTGATTATTGGATGGTTCTTTTCGCAACTTCTGCTTTTGCAAATATCTTAGGACTAAACATCTCGGCCTCATTAAATTCTGTAGTTACTATTTATATTCTGATTCCTTTTATTTTAGTTCCTCAATTATTATTAAGTGGTGTTATTGTTAACTTTGATAAGTTACACAAAAGTATAGCTTCGCAAGAATACGTACCTGTTGTAGGCGATTTAATGACTTCTCGCTGGGCTTATGAGGCTCTTGCCGTTGACCAATTTATTAACAATAAATACGATCGAAAAACCTATTTCTTAGACCAAAAAATATCTGAGTACCTATACATATACAACAGCTTAGTTCCTGAATTAGAAAATATTACAACTTTTATTGATAATGAATTAACTAACAAAGAGGAGGATACTAAAGTTGATAAAAAACTTAGGATATTAAAAAATGAACTTACCATTTTAGAAAAGAAATCAAAAAAAGAATGTCCAGCCTTAAAAAGTATTTCTAGAAAAGGATGGAGTAAGAAAGTTAGTCAAAATACAAAAGACTATTTAGAAGATATTAAATCATTTTATACTCAACGAAGGTTTAAGCTTTCTGATAAACTCGATCATAAAATTGGGAAAATGCAAAAAGAGCTTGGCGGTTCCGATGCATTAAGAGCTCTTAAAAATGATAATCACAACGATAATCTTTCAGACTTATTAACTAATAAGAAAGAATTTAATAAAACTTTCGAAGGCGAGAATCGTTTAATCCAAAAGTCTGATCCTATTTATAAAATACCTGATAATCATCTAGGTAGAGCACAACTATATGCTCCTTACAAAATTATTGGCTCATATAAAATACCAACATTTATTTTCAATGTTATTTTTATATGGATGACTGTCTTATTTTTATATTTAACTTTAAGATTCGATGCTTTAAAAAAATTATTGACACTATTTGATAAAAAAATTTAAAAGTCTATTATGAAAAGCAAATCCTTAAAAATAGCCACTTATTTATTTTATATTTTATCCATTGTTACTGTTGGATATGGAGTATTATATTTCTCTAGGTCTAATATTATGCCCTATCATTACGCCTTTCTACATACTGATGCACAAGAATTAAACAACTTTAATCCCAATATTGTTAAACTAATGATTGCTTTTATAAAGATAATTGGTAGCTCATTTATTGGTATTGGTTTTGGAATTGCTATTGCAAGCTATAATGGTATTAGAAGAAAAAAGAAATGGGCTTGGTGGAGCATTTTATCTATTTATTCTCTTGCAATAATTGTAACATATTACATCACACTAATGGTTTCAAGCAATATCACAGAAGGTCCTAAACCGCCATCCTATTTAGCTTTGGGAATGATTCTTTTATTAGGATCGGGCTTAATATTAAGCTTTAAACCTATTTTCTTAAATAAAGATTAACTGATCCCTATTTTCTGGAAACACCTGCAAATTACGATAAATACAAGATTCATTAACTAATATAAAAATCAAGATTATTATTTATCCTAAAAGAGATTAAAACCAATGTCTTTTTCTAAATAATAGAACACCAAAAACTGACAAGATCACTGCTACGCCAAGTATTGCAGGCATTGCCCATTGAGCTGTCTCCATAAAATTTGGCACGTTCATGCCAAAGGTACTAACAATTAATGTTGGAATCATAAGAATAATAGAAATCAAGGTTAATTGTTTCATCACAACATTTAAATTATTCGAGATAACAGATGCAAAAGCATCCATCATTCCACTCTGAATATCAGAATATATTTGCGCCATTTCTAAGGCTTGCTTATTTTCGATAAATGCATCTTCTAGCAAATCTTCATTAATTTCAGTGGTAATCTTTTTAGAGTTCCGTAATCTTGCCAAAGTTATTTCGTTTCCCTTAATAGAGGTAATAAAGTAAACCAAACATTTTTCCATCTTCAAAAGTTGATTGAGTTCCCTATTCTTAATAGACTTTTCTAAGTCCTGCTCTATCGATGCAGTCATCCGATTAATTTGCTTCAAATATTTAAGATATATATTTCCGGACACTAGAAATAATCTTAACGTGAAATTAAAAACATCGGTAATTTCTCTATAATGCTGCCTAAAGTGTGAAATCTTTTCGGTTGGGAGAACTTCGTTATCCTGAAGGCATAGTGTTAGCGTGAAATCTTCCGTAATATAAATACCCAATGGAACAGTTAAAAAAGGAACTCCGTCTTTTTGATTCTTAATGGGAATACGAATAATTATTAACGACCAATCGTCATCAAATTCAACACGAGAGCGTTCATCTTGATCGAGAATATCAGTAACAATATCGTCTGGCAACTTAAAATCTGATGTAAGTCTTTCAATCTCTTCGTGTGTAGGAGCTGTAACGTTTATCCAACAGCCTTTTTCTAAACGATGGATTTCGTTATATCCACCAAATGTTTCAAATATTTTAATCATAGGAATCTCCTTACGTTGTTCTGTAAGGAACAGATCTTACAGAAGGTTAAATACTATCACTATATGTTTCGGGCCTTCGTCCATTTGATATATTTCTATTAAATTTAGATTTACAAAGTTAATCCATATTTTTCTCTTACTTAGTTCTTATGATACAAATATTTTCTAAAAATATATTGATATAATAAGAATAAAATAATTGCTATTATTGTTCCCAATATTGCACCACCCAGAATATCGGCGGGATAATGAACTCCTAAATAAATTCGACTATACGAAACTATTGTTGCCCAAGTAAATAATACAAAACTAACTTTTCTGTTCTGAATAATAAGTGCTGATAGAACACCAAAAGCAAAGACATTGGCTGCGTGAGACGAAACAAATCCATATTGTCCACCACAATGATTATGAAGAATATGCACCATATTTTGTATTTCAAGATTATGACAAGGTCGATATCTTAAAAATATATTCTTAAAAAGATGTACTGATATTTGATCGGACAAAACAATAGCTGCAACAACAAATACAATTGTTAAAATAGATTTTGTTTTTTGCTTATAAATAAAATAACCAAGAGTTCCCAAATACAGAGGTATCCATGTAAATTTATATGAAACCCAATACATAATAGCATCCCAAAAAGAAGAATGTATTCCATTTAAAAATAAAAATAGTTCCTGATCAATATGTTTTAGAAATTCCAAATTTAAAAGTCTCTAATCCATGTTTGGTAGTCTAATTTCTTCTTGAGCATCGTCTTCGACTCTATCCAAATTTTTCCAAATTAAATCTTTTAGTTCTTGTAGACCTTGCTGAGCCACAGAAGAAATAAACAAATAAGGAATTTTAGGCAACGTTTCCGCTATCTCAGTCTGTAATTCATCGTCAAGCATATCCGATTTGGAAATCATCAAAATTCGTTTCTTATCGAGTAACTCAGGATTAAATTTTTCTAATTCCGAAAGTAATATTTCATATTCTTTATTAATATCGTCGCTATCGGCAGGAACTAAAAACAGTAACATTGCATTGCGCTCAATATGTCGTAAAAAACGATGTCCAATCCCTTTCCCTTCAGATGCTCCTTCAATAATTCCCGGAATATCTGCCATAACAAAAGATTTGAACCCACGATATTGCACAATTCCTAAATTAGGGACTAAGGTTGTAAAAGGATAATTAGCAATCTTTGGTTTTGCTGAGGAAAGTACAGATAGCAAAGTTGATTTCCCTGCATTCGGGAAGCCAACTAGACCAACATCTGCCAAGACTTTTAATTCTAAAATAGTCCATCCCTCAGTCCCCTCTTCGCCAGGCTGAGCATAGCGAGGTGTCTGATTTGTGGAACTCTTAAAATGAGAATTTCCTTGTCCTCCACGACCTCCTTTCCTTAATACAATTTCTTGACCATCCTCTACCACTTCAAAGAGTGTCTCACCTGTTTCTGCATCTTTTGCCACTGTCCCAATAGGAACTTCGAGGATAATATCTTCACCATCGTTTCCAAAACTATGATTCTTGCTACCATGTCCACCATGTTCGGCTCGAGCATGTTTATTATAACGTAGATGGATTAGAGTCCACAGTTGAGCATTTCCTCTAAGAATAATATGGCCTCCTCGACCTCCGTCGCCACCATCAGGGCCACCCTTTTCGATATATTTTGCTCGATAAAGATGCGTAGAACCGCCTCCACCATCACCCGATTGAGTATAAATTCTAACGTAGTCTACAAAGTTTGATCCTGACATTATTCTTATTTTATTTTTTTATATTAATTCTTTGCTGATAAATCGATTTTTTATTCGATAATTTTATAAATATTTCTAAGATTTCTTCCGTAACCATCATAGTCTAAGCCGTAACCTAAAATAAAATCGTTGGGAATGTCGAAACATTTATAGTCGATAGGAAAATCCTTGGTATAAGCCTCTGGCTTAAACAATAAAGTTACCAATTTTATTTCCTTAGGTTCATAGCCTTTCAATTGCTTAATAATACTATCCAACGTGTTTCCGGTATCTACAATATCTTCAATAATAACGACCGTTTTATTTTTTATATCTTCATTAATTCCGATAAGACGTTTAATCTTACCAGTAGACGTAGTTCCTTGGTAAGACGCTAATTTTAAAAAGGTTATCTGACTATCTAATGTAATATCTTTGTATAAATCTGAGGCAAACATAAAAGAGCCATTCAAAATACCCATAAAAATAGGATCTTTGCCCTCTAAATCTTTATTTATTTCTTCTGCAACTCTTTTAATCTGAGATAATATTTTCTCTTCGGGTAAATAAATCGAAAATTCCTTATCTAATACTTTTACGTTCTCCATGTTATAAATCTTTGAATATTATTCTTCTTTTTTATTTTGAGTTCTTTCTAAATACGATTGCAAAATAATCATGGCACTTATCGTATCTATAAGTTCTTTTTTTTGTCTTGTTTTTTTACTAGCCCCCGATTCTATCAAAGACTGCGAAGCTATTACAGATGTATAACTTTCATCCTCCCATTCGACCAAAATTTGAGGATATTTCTTAGTCAAACCCTTAAAAAAAGGATGAATGTACTGCATCGATTCTGAATCATTTCCATCTTTATGAGTAGCATATCCAACCACAATGGCTTCTATTTTGTATTCTTTCACATGCTTATCAATGAATTTCCAGACTTCGTGTACAGGAATAGTACCCAAAGGATTAGTTGTAATTTTTAGCTCATCGGTTATTGCAAAACCAACTTTTTTCTTACCATAATCTATACCTATAATTCTTCCCATACTACAAAAGTAATTAATCTACAACTATTTAGAAATATTATTGATTGCTTTTTCAATTCTTTCGCAAGATTCCTCTTTACCTAGAATTTCCATTATCATTTTTAAATCAGGACCAATAGCATCACCTGTAATAGCCAAACGAACAGCATTCATCACCTTGCCCATTCCTATTTCTTTAGTATTGATAAAAGTTTCTACTACGGTATGAATATTTTGAGTATCAAACTTTTCTAACTGCTTAAATTCAGCATTTAATTCTACTAACAGTTCAGGGACATCGGCTTTCCAACGCTTTTTAACCACTTTAGCATTGTATTCGGTTGGAGCCTCAAAAAAGAAAAATGTTTGTTGCCACAAATCAGAAATAAAAGTAGCTCGTTCCTTTACAATATCGATAATCCGAACCAGAGAATCGTCATTTACTTTAATATCCTTTTCTACCAGAATAGGTCTAAAAAGCTCCAACAATTCGTGATTGCTTTTCTGACGAAGATATTGTTGATTGAACCATTTTGTTTTTTCAGGATCAAACTTTGAACCTGATTTACCAACCCTTTCTAAGGTAAATATTTCTGATAATTCGTCTAAAGTGAAAATTTCTTGATCGGTTCCAGGGTTCCATCCTAACAAAGCTAGCATATTAACCATTGCCTCTGGGAAGTAACCATCTTCTTTATATCCTCTCGAAATATCTCCATTTGGAGCTTTCCATTCTAAAGGGAATACTGGAAATCCTAATTTATCACCATCACGTTTACTCAACTTCCCATTTCCTGTTGGTTTCAAGATTAGTGGCAAATGAGCAAATTCTGGCATCTCGTTAGCCCAACCCAAAGCACGATATAGCATAACATGCAAAGGTAAAGAAGGTAACCATTCTTCGCCGCGAATAACATGCGAGATTTTCATTAAATAATCATCCACAATATTTGCTAAATGATAAGTCGGCAAACCGTCAGATTTATATAAAACCTTGTCGTCCAATTCTTTTGAATTGACCGTAACCTCTCCACGAACAATATCCTGCATCACGATTCGCTCATCTTTAGGAAACTTAAAACGAATAACATAAGCCTCGTTGTTTTCTAATTTAGCCAAAACTTCTTCTTGCGATAGTCTTACCGAATTATTTAACTCATCTCGAACAGAATAATTATAAATAAAATTTTGTTTCTGTGCTTCAGCCTCTGCCCGCAAACGCCCTAATTCTTCAGGAGTATCAAAAGCATAATAAGCCCAACCATTATTAATTAATTGCTCTGCATATTTTTTATAAAATTTTTTTCGCTCAGACTGCTTGTATGGCCCATAATCTCCACCAACCGACTGTCCTTCATTTGGTGAAATTCCACACCATTTCAACGATTCGACAATATAATTCTCGGCACCTTCTACAAAACGATTCTGATCGGTATCTTCCACTCTAAGTAGAAACTTACCACCATGTTTTTTTGCAAAAAGATAATTAAAAAGAGCCGTACGAACTCCGCCAATATGTAATGGTCCAGTAGGACTAGGCGCAAATCTGACTCGAACTTCTTTGTTCATTATATTCGTTTTTTATGCTGTTTTAAAATATTATCTTCCATTATTCTTTTGGAAATTGTCTGCAAAGATAAAACATTAGTAATTGATAATAGATAATTGAGATTGCTTAATGATAAGTAAAGTAAAAAACAGTGACAAATATTTCTTTTTCACTTTAGAAGTAATTTTCTATTTTTGGTACAATATTCGTTTTAAGAAAAGTTCCATAATAAAGTAAAAAATATGCGTTTAAGTCTTCTTATCATTATTTCTTTTTTATTTCTAACGCTTTCTGCACAAAAGAAATATTCTTCTTCAAAAAAGAAAGCCATCAAACAATTCGAATTGGCCAACAACGATTATAATTCTGGCAATTACAAAGATGCTGTCGATAAACTTGACTTGGCTATAAAAATTGATGATAATTTTATTGAACCTTATTTGTTAAAAGCTCAAATATATTTTGAGATTGGTGATTTAAAGAATGAAATTCTACAATACGAGAAAACATTAAGTATTAACAGAAATTACACGCCAAAAATTCAATACTTGTTAAGTATTGCTTATTTCAATAACGAACAATATAAAGCCTCTTTAGATATTTGTAAAGAAGCTCAACAAATGGAAATTAAATCGGCCAGACTAGAAAGACTGATTGAAAACGGAATTGAAGCGGCACAAGTTGCACTAGATTTATACGAACACCCAGTTCCATACAATCCAAAGAATTTGGGGACCAATGTCAACTCTCCATACGATGATTATTGGCCAATGCTTTCGACAAATGGAACCCGATTATATACAACAAAAAATGTTCCTATCCGACAAGATATACCTATTAGTAGAAAAAATGCTAATGAAGATTTCTTCATCAATTTCTTAACCAAAGACAGTATTTGGGGACCTCCAAGATCGATAACGCCTCTTAATACTAGGACAAATGAAGGTGCGCCATCTATATCTGCCGATGGACAAACATTTGTATTTACAGCCTGTAACCGAAAAGATGGTTTTGGGAAATGCGATATCTATATCGCCAAAAGAAGTAAAAACGGTTGGACAAGACCAAGAAATATCGGAGCTCCTATCAATACTAGAAATTTAGAACGCCAACCCTCACTTTCGCCAGATGGTAAAACCATCTACTTTACAAGTGATAGACCAGGAACAGATGGTTTAGAAGATATCTGGGTTTCTCATCTTCAGAAAAACAAAAAATGGAGCAATCCCATCAATCTAGGCGATTCTGTTAACTCGGATGGTATGGAGTGGGCTCCATTTATTCACCCAGATGGTCGAACGCTTTATTTTGTTTCGAATGGTCATTTAGGAATGGGCGGTTTAGATATTTTTAAAGCTACAAGAACCAACGATACAACTTGGAGCAAGCCAATGAATTTGGGCTACCCAATAAATACGGTTTACGACGAGCAAAGTTTATTTGTCTCGGTTAGTGGCGACCTTGCATTAATTGCTTCGGATCGTGCACATGACAACAATGGACTAGACATTTATAGCTTCGAGTTACCTCAGGCTGCTCGTCCTACTTATGTAAGTTATGTGGAAGGAATTATTACTGACTCAAAATCGAAATTGCCTCTTCAAGCAAAAATAGAATTAATCGATTTGAATACAGGCGAACTGCTTATCCAACCCGAATCGGAATCAGAAACAGGAAAATATTTACTTTGTCTGCCTTCGGATAGAGACTATATGATCAATATTAGTAACGAAGGTTATATGCCTTATTCTGAACACATTTCGTTAGGTCATAAATCTAGACTTGAACCTTTAAAGAAAGATATTCAACTCCAAGCCATTGAGCTTAACGCAAGTGTTGTTCTTAAAAATATTTTCTTCGATTTAGACTCTTACGATTTACAAAATAAATCGAAACTTGAATTAGCTAAATTGATACAATTCTTAAATAAAAATCCAAATGTATCGATAGAAATCTCTGGACATACCGACAATCAAGGTTCAAGAGAGCACAATATTAAGCTATCACATAATAGAGCAAAAACGGTCTACAATTATCTTATAAATAAAGAAATTTCTGATAAAAGATTAAGTTACAAAGGTTATGGATTCGACCAACCAATTGATACAAATGATACCAAAGAAGGACGTGCCAATAATAGACGTACAGAGTTTAAAGTGATTGGAATGTAAATTGATTTACATAAAAACAGGGCATTGCTTATTGTAAACCCTTTCGTATCGTTTAGGATTGAATAATAAATAAATAACTGATACCTCGAATGCTCCAACCCCACTACTTGCAATTTTTAGCGATGAATAATTATAATCGTAGGAAAATCCAATATCAAAAGATTGATAATCAAAACCAAATCTAAAAATTAGGGCGTCTCCCATTCTATTTATTAGCCCAAAATTAAAAGTTCTAAAAGAAATATTATTCAGCTCCTTTTCGAGCATGGCTCCAAAAAATAATTCATCGAAAGTTCCTTGATGATAATAAAAAAATGAAGGCGTAATTGTCCAATATTTTGACAAATAAATATCTGATGCCAAATAAGTATTAAACTTCCCATCTAATTGGTTAATCTGCTCTCCATAAAAACTTTGTGAGGGTCTATTTAAATGATTAAACACCAATCCTAAACGAATTGGCCATTTTTTATTTAACAAATAGCGAGCTCTAAAACCCAAAGAAAAATCGACAAAACTAAACTGTTCGTTAGAAAATACTTCGTTGGTTTGTGCATTGGGGTCAAACTGATTTCCATTGTATTGATTATCGAAATACAATTGATTAAAATCTATACTTTGCTGATTATAAGCAACATTCACACCCACAGATAGATCGAGAGTACTATCTAATAAATTCGAGTAATGATAAGCTAACGAAAATTTCACTTGTACGGTTCCAAAATTTCCATCACCAGCGACATCGGAATTAAACAACAATCCCAAACCTATATTGCCCGGCAACTTAAAAGGTGACTTTTGTATGTTTTCGTAAGAAGCCGAAAATGTTTTATAAGGAACGGTAACCGATGCCCATTGATTTCTATAGTTAGCAATAATTCTATGATCGGCCTTAAAGTTCCCAGTTTCGGCAGGATTTAGATTTAAAGATGAGCGTCCCATCTGCGAAAAATGAATATCTTGCGCTTGCGATAATAATACAAAACAGAAAGTAAAAATCGTAAGCAAAAACTTACCATTATTAATATCTAAACCATATATTATTTTTCGTATCATTGGTTAACTTACTCCCTATTTCACTACGGTAATATTTCCTTTTTTCTCGAACACTTCTTTATTGACACAGGTCGCTTTCAAATAATAAACAAAAACCGCAGGATCAACTTTCTTATCTTGATAAACGCCATTCCATCCAATATTTGTACTGGTGGTATTAAAAACTAGTTCTCCCCATCGATTATAAACAGAAAATTGCAAGTCTTCTATCATTTCTCCACGAACGTACAAAATATCATTCTCTCCATCATCGTTTGGCGAGAAAGCATTTGGAATATATATGTAAGGCTCATCACAAATTACATCTTTAACCCTAACTATTGTTGTATCACTATTTTTACAGCCAAAAGTATCTGTTACATCTACTTGATAAATAATAGTAGAAAATGGGGTACTAACAGGGTTTGCTATTTGTGTATTCGATAATGCTTGGTCTGGCAACCATTGATAAGAATAAGCATCGTTTTGTGTAGCTTGTAATTGAGAAGAAGCACCTTTATAAACCTCATAAGGGCTAGAGGTTGCCTCGACAGGAACACCATCTGGATTAATATTGATGGTTAAGTCAATCGAAATAGAACATTGATTTGAGTCTGTTAATAATACCTGATGTTTTCCTTTACAAAGTGAGTCTGTTGAATTTATTGTAGAACCATTATCCCACAAATAAACATAAGGTTCTTTCCCTCCAGAAACACTAATACTTGCGGTTCCATTACAAGCTATTTCACAATTTACAGGAGTTGTATTGGTATCTACAATCAAGGGTTCTGGACTTTGAATAGAGAATGCTATTTCTGAAGAGCAATGATGGTTATCAAAAATAATAACTGAATAGTTTCCATCGATCATCCCAAAAGCAGTTTCTGTAGTTTGCCCATCACTCCATAAATAAGTATACGGTGTAATACCTCCAGAGCCAATTGCTGTAACATATGTTGAATCGTCATGGCAAGCCTGATCTCCAATATGAAC
>JAMOQL010000299.1 GCA_027064025.1 Bacteroidales bacterium | reverse complement strand
AATTGATTAACATCAAATGTCTGATCTTCAGTCGGAATACTAATTAACGAAGTGTTAAAGGATAAAGAGAATCGTTTACCATCACCATTGTAGAGAGTATTGAAGTTTGAATTATTTAATCCAACAGACATGGCTCTATTCAGTGGGAGAATATATGCGTTGACCATTTTTACTCCATCGTCTATTCCGCCTTGGAGCAATTGTCCAGTATTTGTTAATGATTGAGAAAATAAATTTCCAATTATTATGACACTAATTCCCAAAGTAATATTTAGTTTTTTCATTGTAATATTTGTTATAGTTTTAAGTGAAATATCTTTTTGTTTATAAATTGTTTTTTGTTTTGAGATTATTTTATGAATTAGGAGTGAGTTCCATTTCTCCTTTTTCTATCTTAAAATAGATTCTATTTAAAAAAGCCAACATTTTACTGATGCTTTCGATAGATTTCTGAGTTTCTTCTGTTATCTTACGTTTTTGCAATTTGAGTAACAAGAAGCCATATAAGCCATTTAAACTGGATTCAATTTCGTTACTAGAGCTTTTTTTTGAGAGTTTAAAAAGTTCATCAATATGAGTTTTTGCCCAACTATAATATTGTAGATATTCAGTATTTTTTTTCTGGAGTAAGTATAAGTGTAAGTCATTCAAATCATTAACAGTGTTAGTTAAAAATAACAAATGCCCTTTCTCTTGAATCTTTTCTGTTTTCATTAGGTCGATTAAACCTTGATACCAAACTTCAATTTCTTTTTTAGCTATAGGCTCTACATCGAATTGAGAAATAATTGCACTGTTTATTTTATCGAAGTCGAAATTGAAAGAGCGTATTAGATCCTCAATTTGCCACATATAAAGTACATATTCAATAATATTCTCCGATTTCTTTTCTTTTGCAATAATCATAGTTTACTTATTTTTTATTCCCATATTTCGTTTAAAAGTCGTCGGTCTCGTTTAGTGGGTCTACCTGTTCCTTTTGGTCTGTTATAATCGACTTTAGACATTCTTATTTCCTCTAATTTATCTAATTCAGACTGTGGGGTTATGTCCTTAATATAGGTTTCAACCAATTTTGCACCAACTCTGTTTTTTAGTAAAGATTTAATTTTATAGATATTATGAATAGGAGGTTTGAATATATTAATTTCGTCATCAATATTTACTACTTTAGAAGGTTTAATTTTCTCGTTATTAAGTAAAACTCTACCTTTTTTACATGCATCAGCAGCAATACTTCTTGTTTTAAAAATACGAACAGCCCATAAAAATTTATCTATTCTTAAATCATTCATTATGCAAAAATAATCATATTAATATAGAGAAGCAATACGCATAGGATTTATTCTATCATTAAATAATTATTTTGATTCCTCTTTATTTATTATCTTTATTGACAATACTTATTTGTTTTACAATTAAATTAATAAAAGTGAGATACAAATTATTGATTATTAGTTTATTTATGGTTTTGTTTTCTTTTGCACAAGAAGATAGCCTAGGTATAGAGCCTATTGATACGAATCATTATTATTCGGGATTTTTTATTCAGGCACAGAGTTCGCCCTATTTTTCTAACAATTTCTACGCACGAACCAAGACCGGAGATTATCAAGATCCAATCGATATAGAAAATATGTATAACGAATATTCGGGTTATACAGTGGGGATGAGTTTTGGGTATACTTCCAAAGATTGGTTGGTATTAACGGGTTTACAGTTTTCAAAGCGAGCCTCTGAGTTTAATGTAACAGAACAAAAACAATTAATAGTTAGTCAAGATACAACAGATTTAAACTTAGAAACTCATTTTGTTAATCGTTACCACCAACTAAATATTCCGATAAGTTTTGGTTATGTTAATTATTTGGGGCATATCGAACTTGTAATAAAAGCAGGTCTTTCTCTAGGATTAAATGTTATTAATGATGGGTATACGTACAATTTTGAGGATAAAGAGGTGATATTACTAAAAGAAAATGCAGCTCCAATTATTGTTTCTTATATGCTGTCGGCAAATATTAAGTATCTTATTAATAATAGATTAAGAATTTTTGCAGAACCATATTATATCAGTGGTATTAATTCTATATGGAAAAATTCACCCATTTATGCATGGAAACAAATCCATTATGGTTGTTCGTTTGGTGTCGAATACCTGTTGATGAAAAATGAAAAAAGCCCTAATGTTTTGAATTAAAAGAGCTTTTTATTTTAAGAAAACGTATTTAGTAAATTATTTACTACTTTTTGTGATGGCTCTATCAGCTTCACCATCGGCATACTGAAATATTTCCCTTAAAATAGTATCGTATTTTTTATAGATAATTTTTCTTTTCAATTTAAGAGTAGGAGATAACTCTCCTGTTGCAGTTGTCCATGGTTCGCAGACTAATCTGAATCGTTTTATTTGCTCGACTTGACCTAATTTCTTATTTAGCAGATTTACCTCTTTCTGAAAGCGTTTAATAATTAATTCGGTTTCAATTAATTCCTTATTATCTCTATAGTGGAGTTTATGTTTAGAAGCTAAATAGTGCAAGTAATTAAAATTAGGAGAAATAAGTGCCGATGCAAATTTCTCGCCTTCTCCCACAACCATAAGCTGCTCAATTAAATCAGATTCTTTAAACTTATTTTCGATAACTTGTGGTGCAATATATTTCCCTGCGGAGTTTTTGAAAATTTCTTTTTTCCTATCTGTTATTTTTAAAAATTTATTATTAATAAGTTCTCCAACATCACCAGTGTGTAACCAACCATCTTTATCAAAAATCTCTTCAGTTTCTTTTGGCGATTTGTAATAACCCATCATAATATTGGGACCTTTAACCAAAATTTCACCGTCGTTGTCAATCTTAACCGTAACTCCATCTAAAATTGGACCAACAGTTCCAATCATGTTTTCAGGATATGCAGCGCCATTTACAGCTATTACAGGCGATGTTTCGGTTAATCCATATCCTTCTTGAATAGGAATGTTTGCAGCCCAAAATATTTGAGCTAATCGGGGTTGCAAAGCTGCTCCACCAGAAAGTACGGTCTTAATTTCGCCACCGATAGCATCTCTCCATTTATTAAAAACTATTTTGTTGGCTATTTTTAATTGAAGATTATAAAATGGATTCTTCTTAACTTTCTCGAAATCAAATTTAAGTCCTAAATCTATAGCCCAGAAAAAAAGTGATTTTTTGATGCCTGTTAAGTCTTTCCCTTTAGTAATAATTTTGTCGTAAAGCATTTCCAAAACTCTTGGTACTGTTACAAAGCCTTGAACTTTAAAACGTTTTAAATCGTTGGCAATAGTTCCTAAATTTTCGGCATAATAAATTGAAAGACCTATATATTGATATGTATAATTTACAACTCTTTCGTACACATGGCAAAGTGGAAGAAAACTTAGCATTTTATCTTCGGGAACTAAATCTACCCTTTTAGAAGATGCTATTGCATTAGATAACATATTTTCATGCGATAACATTACACCTTTAGATAAACCTGTTGTTCCTGAAGTGTAAATTATAGAAAGCATATCATTAGGTAAAATACTAGCTTTTATTTCATTAAGTTCTTTTTTTAAAATTTTAGATTTTTCTTTTCCCAATTCTAAAATTTCTTTCCAATTAGTTACTTTTTCCAATTTATCAAAAGAGTATACTTTTTTAATAGTGGTAGATTGATCTATTATAGGTTTAATCTTTTGATATAAAGCCATGTCAGAAATAACGATAGCCTTAGCCTCAGAATGGTTAAGTATGTGTTCGTATTCCTCGAAACTAATGGTTGGGTATACAGGTACATGAACCACACCTATCTGACTCATAGCCATATCCATAAAATTCCATTCGGGTCTGTTATTAGATACAGTTGCTATTTTATCGCCTTTTTTAAAGCCCAATGCCATGAGTCCATAGCTTAAATAGTTGGCATATTCTACATAATCCTTTGTAGAAAAATATTGCCATTCTCCATTAATTTTTCCAACTAAAGCATCGTCTTTAGGAAACTCATTATATAATCGTTCTAATAAATCAAAAGTCCTTGTTACTTCCATATATTGCAGTAATAAATTTATTTATTTTAACTCACATTAGCGCCATATCTTGTGCCAAAATTTTCTAAACTTGCCTTGCGACCATCGTTTCCCACAAGAAGAACATTTATCTTCTTTAAGGTTAACAAGGGGATTAATCCAAAATCGGTAACCTATTCCAAGGGTTAGAGAGTTGTATGAGTTATTGTACATTAACGAAAAGCTAATGTCACTTCTTTTGCCGACAAATATATTATATTCTAATTCACTACCAAAAAGAAATTTATATTGATATTTCTCGTTATCTATATATATGTTATCTTCAACGTATTGTGGAATTGAATTCCAATTTTCTCGGTAAGCATATACCGAAGATCCTGAAATGCTTAATGAACTTCTTCCTGTATGGAAGAATTTCCAACGGAGACCTAAAGAAAAATGCCCTGCCATTTTTGCTGCTGCATCGGAGTGTATTCCTTGCTTTACTTCTAAAGAAAATGTAGTTAAATATATAAACTTCTGATAATTAAGTTGGTAACCTGGCTCCATGATTAGAGTTCCATCTTTTGTTAAGCGGTTCTCAAACATGGCAGGATCTTGATCCCACGAACTATAAAAGGTTGGCCCAGTAAGTTTTAAACCTATAGAACTTTGCGAGAACAGATTTAAAGATAAGAATAGAATAATATATAAAAATAGCTTTTCGATATGTAAAAATTTTAAACAAAAATAAATTAATTTTTCTTATTTGAGTTTTTATAATAAAACATTAACTTCGTTTTTTGATAAATGATGAATTTAAATGAATTAATAAACTAAATATATTTATGATGATACGATTAACAAAAGTATTTGCAGCCCTTATGATAGGAACGTTATTAATGAGCTTTAATACAGATAAACCTGCTTATGTTATTTATTCGAAAGATGGTAAAGTTGTTCAATTTAAGGATATTGTGAAGAAAGCTAAAAATGCCGATGTTGTATTTTTTGGTGAGCAACATAATAATGCTATATCGCATTGGTTAGAGTTAGAGCTTGGAAAAGAGCTAATAGCTGTAAAAAATAATAAGGTTATTTTAGGAGCTGAAATGTTTGAGTCTGATAATCAATTAGTGCTTAACGAATTT
>JAMOQL010000298.1 GCA_027064025.1 Bacteroidales bacterium | reverse complement strand
TAAAGTTATCTCTATAAATATTTTCTTCAATTCCTTGGGTCATATTGAACATCATTTTTTTGTATATGTGTTCTCTTCTGCGGACTCTTGTTTTGGAATATAAATCAGGATAGTATTTTTGCAAATCGTACTCCATAGACATATTAAAATCTTTAAAGAATTCTATGGCTCCTTGGTAAACTATAAATAATATTTCTATCGAATTTTTGTTTTCAAATTTTATGTTATGAGGAGAATTGTTTTTTTTAGAGAATTCATAATCGATTACTTTTTTTACCAAATCGTGTTTGTCTTTTACACTTTCGTAAAGTGTTTTCTTAGAGATGCCGCATTGTTGTGCAATATCGTCCATGGAAACAGATTTTATACCGAATTTCTGAAATAATTTACACGTTTTAGTTATTATGTTTTTTATCTTATCATCCATAAATATAAATTTATGAGACAAAGATATAAACTTTAGTAACTTTAGAAACTATTAATGTACTAAAAGTTTTTATAGTTTATGATTGATGGTAAATTATTGATGTTGAGCTTGTTAACTTGTGTTTTGTTGTGCTTGTTATAGAGGTGTTTAGAAATTTTATTACTCAGAATCGCATTTTTGTAAGTCTTTAACGTCCATTTGTAGTGTTGTTTTACCTCTGAAACTATTTTCTGAAAGATTAAAGCAGGCTGCAAAATTAGAACTTAATTCAGATTTGAAATTAGCTTTTCCAAAAGCAATTCCCTCAAGAGTATTAGAGGAGTTATTTTGTTTTACAGATAATTTTAAATGTGATTTATCTTTTCCAACAATTTTTGAATATCCAGAGTCTTTTAATCCTTGAAGAACTAAAACTGGTCGCATATTCTCTGGTCCAAATGGTGACATTTGTTTAATAATATTATAGAATTTCTGATCCACATCGTTGATGTCAATTTTTAAATCAACTTCAATTTTAGGAATAAGTTGATCGGGAGTAATTTTATTTGCAACATAATTTTCAAATTTTTCTGAAAATGCTTTAAAATTTTCTTTTTTTAGTCTTACGCCCGCCGCATACATATGTCCTCCATAACCTTCTAGTAAATCGGAACAAGCATCAATAGCTTCGTATACATTAAAATTTCTGACAGACCTTGCCGAACCGGTAAGTATCCCTTCGGATTCTGTTAATATAATGGTTGGTCTGTAGTAATGTTCAATTAATCTTGAGGCAACAATACCAACAACGCCTTTGTGCCACGATGAGCGACAAAGAACCGTCGTTTTTCTATTAATTAGGACGGAATTGCTTTCTATTATCTGAATGGCTTCTTCTGTAATTTTACGGTCGATATTTCGTCGTTCACTATTTATTGTATTTATTGTAAGGGCATCTTCTTTAGCTTTAGTATAATCTTGCTCTATGAGTAAATCGACAGAGTATTTTGCTGTTTTTAATCGTCCTGCAGCATTAATTCTTGGGCCAATTTTAAAAACAATGTCATTAATATCAATTTCTTTGTCGGATAAGTTTGCGATTTGAATTAGGCTTTGTAAACCAACTCTAGGATTATGATTAAGAATTTTTAGGCCATGGTAGGCAAGGATTCTATTTTCTCCAACAATGGGTACAATATCAGAAGCAATACTAACAGTTAATAAGTCTAACAAGGAATAAGTTTCTTCTTCAGGAATATTATTTTTACTTGCAAATGCTTGTACAAGTTTAAATCCAACTCCACAACCTGATAGATTTTTGTCGGGATAATTGCAGTTGGTTTGTTTAGGATCGAGGATTGCATAGGCATTAGGCAGTTTTTTGCTTGGAAGGTGATGATCGCAGATAATAAAATCAATGCTTAATTGATTGGCATATTCAATTTTATCGATGGCTTTAATACCACAATCTAGAGCAATAACTAATTCACAATTATTTTTTTTAGCATAATCTATTCCTTTAAAAGATATTCCATAGCCTTCGGTATCTCTATCGGGGACGTAGTAATCTATATTTTGTGTGATGTTTTTAAGGAAAGAGTACATTAATGCGACCGAAGTGGTTCCGTCTACATCATAATCTCCATAAATTAATACTTTCTGATTTTCGGAAATAGCAGTGGTCAATCTTTCTACTGCAAGATCCATATCTTTCATTAAAAATGGATTGTGTAAATCTTTTAGTTTAGGTCTAAAATAATTTTTAGCTTGATCGTATGTATGGATGCCTCTTTGAACTAACAAGCGAGCATTTGTGTTGCTAATTTGAAGAGATTTTGCGAGTGCTTCCACTTTTTCATCATTAGCTCGATTTTTGAAGAACCACTGGTATTGCATTAAATATAATTTTTAGGTAGGTGTATGTTACATGTATTTAAGTCCAAATTCTTTAGCCATTTCTGCTTTTAGAACTTTCTTGACTTGGTCAAAGTTAAGTTTTTCTCCAACTTCTTTCTCCATCGATGTTACACCTTTATCAACAAAACCACATGGGTTAATATGCGAAAAATAACTGAGGTTAGTGTTAACGTTAAGAGCAAATCCGTGCATAGTAACCCAGCGGCTAACTCTCACACCCATAGCACAAATCTTTCTTGTATGCCCGGGTTTGTCGATATCTAACCAAACTCCAGTTGCTCCTTTTAATCTTGTTCCAATAATTCCCCAATGTGCAATAGTGTTAATAATTACTTGTTCTAATTTGTCGATATAAATTTTAACTTGAAAATTGAACTGCTCTAAATCGAAGATAGGGTAGCCTACAATTTGTCCTGGTCCATGATAGGTGATGTCGCCGCCTCGATTACTTTTAAAGTAGGTGGCGTTTATTTTTTTTAAAAATTCATCGTTGATTAGCAGATTGTTTTCTGTTCCTGATTTTCCAAGCGTGTACACATGTGGATGCTCGCAAAACAAAAGACTGTGGAAGATAGGATTTTGCTTATCTTTTTTATTTTCTTGAATTTTAAGCATTAAAGATTCTTGATAATCCCATGCTTGTTTGTATTCGATATTGTGCAAGTCTTCGAATTGAACTAATTGGCTCATTTGATTGATTTTGTTCTTAAATGAAAATTATTTTATTTCGAAATTTAAAAGCGTTTGCCCTTCTATTGCAGCTTCTAATTTATCTCCAATTTTAATTTTTCCTACGCCAGAAGGGGTTCCTGTAAAGATTAAGTCACCAATTTTTAAACTTACGAATTGAGAAACATAGGCAATAATTTTGTCGACAGAAAAAAGCATGTCTTGGGTGTTTCCTGTTTGAACTCTCTTTCCGTTAATATCTAAGCTAAAGTTAATTTTTTGAATATCTTGGTAATCGGATAGATTAACGAAAGTACTAATAGGAGCGGAGTGGTCAAAAGCTTTAGCTATTTCCCAAGGTAATCCTTTTTCTTTTTGTTCTTGCTGTAAATCGCGCGCTGTGAAGTCAATACCAATACCAATTTCGCTATAATAGCGGTGTGCAAATTGCTCGTCTATATATTTCCCGATTTTATTTATTTTAATTACGATTTCGGCTTCGTAGTGTATGTTCTTACTGAATTCGGGATAGTAAAAAGGATTGTTCTTTTGTAATAAAGCAGTTTCTGGTTTCATAAAGAAAACAGGTTTTTGGGGTACTTCATTATTCAATTCTTTGGCATGGTTAACGTAGTTCCTGCCAATAGCTATTATTTTCATCAGAATTTATTTATTGAAAGATCTTAATTTAATTTCTGTAAAAACTTTTTTGGTATAAAGAGGAAAATCGGCATTCATAATCCATCCATAATATCCTGGATCTTTAGCAAATACTGATTCTACGGTTTCGCCTTTGTATTTCCCAAAATTAATAACTTCTTCGCCTTTTTTATTTAAAATAATTCGTCCTAAAAAGTCGGCGTTTTTGTGGTGAGTAGAGAATTTGCTTAAGAAATCTATATCGTTTTCTAAATCTTCGTATTTATCGAGCTGAGATTTTAGTACTTCGTATGTTGCCTTGGTATCAGCCATTGCGGCGTGCGCATTTTCTAAAGACTCATTGCAATAAAATTTGTATGCTGCTACTAATGTTCTTTGTTCCATTTTGTGAAAAATGGTTTGTACATCGACCATTCTTCTTTTTCGCATATCTATATCGACATCAGCACGTAAAAATTCTTCTGCTAATAAAGGAATATCGAATCTATTTGAGTTAAATCCTGCTAAATCACAGCCTTCAATAAAATTAGCAATTTCCTTAGCTACAGCCTTGAATGTAGGAGCGTCTTTAATATCTTCGTCGTAAATTTTATGAATTTTTGAAGATTCTTTTGGAATTGGAATAGTAGGGTTTATTCTCATTGTTTTTTCCTCTTCTGTTCCGTTTGGATTTACTTTTATTATTGCGATTTCGACAATTCTATCTTTGGTAACATCGATACCTGTTGTTTCGAGATCGAAGAATGCGATTGGATTCTTTAAATTTAGTTTCATTAATTTTTTTATTTTAGTTGATCCGTTATTTTTAGAATAAAAAGCTTGTAAATATTTATTGAACAATAAAATTTTTGATAACTAGCGTTTCTTTAGCTTCGTTCTGAGGAATTCTAATTATTTTCTCAAAATCTTGAATATTAGTGCCTGTAATCTTTATTTTAAATTCTCCAGGAGGAAATGCAAAGGTATATTTCCCTGTTTTTGAATAATTAGATTTAGCAAAAACTTTATTGTTTTTTAGACTGAGAGCTACAATATTAATTGTTCCTGTAATTAAAGATGCATTTTGACTAGTCCCCTTTTTAATGGTTCCTGTATAAATAATATTTTGTGCAGGTACATCGTTGAAAATAACTTGATAAATATCCGATGCTCCTATTCCTTCTGGTCTAATTTGATCCATATAGGCATATCTTCCAGATTTAGAAAAAGAAATAATGTAATTGTCGTAGGCGTTATTGATTGGATAACCTATGTTTTCTATACTTTTCCAATGGCTTCCTTTTTTTATTGCTACAAAGATATCGAAACCACCCATAGATTCTGGACGGTCAGATGCAAATTGTAATCGATTTCCATCAGCATTAATATTAGGATAGGTTTCGTTATATTGGCTGTTTATTTCAGCTCCTAAATTTAAGGGTTTGCCCCAAGTCCCGTCAGGGAGTTTTACCGATCTATATATGTCTTGCCCTCCAAAACCACCTGGTTGATTACTGCAAAAATATAAAGTGT
>JAMOQL010000297.1 GCA_027064025.1 Bacteroidales bacterium | reverse complement strand
ACCGTATTCATATTTACATATGTCAAATCTATAAGAAATAGCTCGGTAATATGTGTTATTCAGGCGCCATGTAATTTTTTTTTGAGATACTTGATGGTATTATAAAAGTTTATACTATTTTAGCAGCTATACAAATGGAAATAGTAATAATGTACATTTGTAAACTTAACTGTATTTCCATATGAAAACACGAATTAAGGAATTAATATCACGAGAAAAATTAAATTCTGCACAATTTTCGACAGAGATAGGAATCGCTCCATCAAGTTTACATCATATAGTATCGGGACGGAACAATCCTAGCCTGGATGTAATACAAAAAATTTTAGAAAGGTATCCTCAAATTAATGCCGAATGGTTAATTAACGGAAAGGGACCCGTATTTAAGAATATGGTACAGGGAGAATTATTTAAAAGCCCCGAAGAGCCTATAGAAATGGAGCGTAAAGATGTTGTACCCGAAACGAAATCACCTGTAATTTCTACAACGGAAACAGAAATTCAACAAAAAGAACCTATCAAGAAAATTGATAAAATTGTTATATTTTATACCGACAATACTTTTAAGGTTTATATACCTTAGTATTTTCTAGAAACCATTAAATACAAGATAGACCTAATCTTATTAAGATTGTAAATAAGTTATTTTATAAAACTTTTCTAATAGCCTTGGATTTCAGGATACACTCGTCAAATTCGTTTTCGGCATCAGACCCAATAGTAATAGCACTACCAACCGTAAATGAAGTGTATTTGTTGGTTGAATTGTATAAAATACTCCTTATTACTACGTTAAAATCAAAATCTCCATCGGGTGAAAAATACCCAACAGAACCAGAGTATAAACCTCTTTTAGTTTTTTCGTATTTTTCTATTAGTTCCATAGCTTTAACTTTAGGAGCCCCTGTCATAGATCCCATTGGAAAACTACTTTTTATTATATCAAAATTAGTTTTATTTGATTTTAGAGTTGAGCTAACGGTTGAAATCATTTGATGCAATTGCTCAAAAGAATAAATACCACATAACTCCTCAACTATTACACTGCCTTTAACTGCTGTTTGTGAGAGGTCGTTACGGACTAAATCTACTATCATTATATTTTCAGCTTGCTCTTTAATATCGTTTCTTAATTTATCTTTTAGTTGGTTATCAATTCTGGGATTAGGTGATTTATGGATAGTACCTTTGATAGGTTGAGAAATAATTTTTGAGTTCTCTTTATGTAAATATCGCTCTGGGCTGGCAGATATTAGATAACGATCAACTTGTTTAAAAAAAACCGAAAAAGGAGTGGGTGAAGTTTGTGATAAATTCTTGTATGTCTCCCAAGCCTGTATTGTACTATCTTCGATGTAGAATTCTTGACAGAAATTCAATTCGTAAATATCTCCAATTTGGATATGATTTTTAATTTTATTAACAGTATCAATATATTCAGACTTGGAATATCTAGATTTTATTTCTTGTTTTTTATACGTATTAATATTCTTATAATAAGTAATAACATCTGTCTCGAATTTAGAAATATCTAATTCTATCAGTGATTCCAAAATAATATTATTTTTTTGTTCGAAAACAACAATATCTGGAATAAATGCAAAAAACAAATCGAATTCTAAAGCATCAAAATTACTAGATTGTAAATGGTGAAACTCATTCTTTAAATCATAAGATAAGTAGGACATTAACCAATCGTTTTGCTTATTAATAGAATTAATATCAGTTATCCCTAATCGGTTATTATCGGAAAATTTAATTCCTAATAAAGAATCGTATTTATGGTAATAATAAGGAGATTTGAGTTGTTTTGAATAATAATCATTGCTATCAAAATAGGCAAGAAGATCAAATTGCTGAGCCCACTCTAATAAACTTGATAGAAATGATTTTTGACTAATTTTGTAACAAAATCGATTAGAATAAGTATCTATATGAGAAAAATGAATCACGATTAAATTTATTTATAAATACAATAAACGATTATTTTTTTGCAATAATATGTTAAAAAAAATTAATTTCAAGCAATTACAAATAAATAATTTGACATATTTTTGCAAATATTAAACCTAAATACTATCTTCACTTAATATCTAATTAGTAATTATGAATTTTGATTTCGACAATTGGTATAGTAATATTACAAAAAACGATGTTGTTTTTTCATATAATGGAGAAGTAACCTCTGAAGTTGTAAATAAGACACTTGACGAAATTGAGGCGTTATTATTACAAAATGGTTTGAAAAAGAAGAAGGTAAAAAGAGCTTATAACGCAATAGTAGAAAGCCTTCAGAATCTTTACCATCATTCAATTCATGAACCTAATCGTGAGTCAGGGAGTAAATTTGGTGCGTTTGTCTTAAAGGTTCGAAATGATGATATCGAAATCATCTCAGGGAATTATCTAATCTTTAATATTGTTCAAGTTATTAAAGATAGAATGGATCAAATAAACATTTTAGACAAACAGGATGTTAAAGCATTGTATAAGAAGATATTAAGTAATCAAGAGTTCTCCGAAAAAGGAGGAGGAGGATTAGGGATGGTAGATATTGCTAAAAGAACAGGATCAAAATTAAACTATTCTTTCTTTGAATTTGACGAAAAATATTCTTTCTTTGAACTTAAAGTTGATATTTAAAAAATGAATTATTTATAAATTAAATTATGGAAAATATATCTATTAAAGCAACACCAAAAACTCCAACTGTCGATTTTATTGCAGAAAGTGGAAAAGTAGAAATTAAAGGACGTTCTATTCCTGAGAATTCGATTGAATTTTATAAACCTCTTGTAGATTGGTTGGATTCTTATGCAGCCGACCCTAAGGAAGAAACAGAAGTAAACATACAGTTAGAGTATTTTAATACAAGTTCGTCAAAATGTATTTTAGATGTTTTTAAAAAATTAGAAGCTATTCATAAAGACGGTCATAACGTTAAGATAAATTGGTACTTCGAGGAGGACGATGAGGATATGCTTGAGGCAGGAGAAGATTATCAGTCGATAATTAAGATCCCTTTCAAAATGATAGAAACTGAAGAAGAATAAAAATCTTTCTTTTTATACACCAAAAAATGCTGAGATTATTTTCTCGGCCTTTTTTTGTTTATCTTGTGTTTTTATGATTTTATAAGTTTGTTTCGAGAAAAAATATTTTTTTTAAGATACTAATAATTATTCTACTGATATCTAAATATAAAGCTGTAAATTTGCACGTTCTTAAAATTTTAAGAATAAAATAGTATTAATTTATTTTTATCTAAATATATTTATGGTAAGTCGCAGGTTAATTCGTATCAAAACTTTTCAAATCCTTTACTCTCAATTTTCCAAAAACGAAATGGAATTTGATATTTCGTACAAAGAACTCAGAAAGAGTATCTCAAAAACTCAAGATTTATTTTTCTTTCTTTTAAGGTTAATTGTAGACCTTAAAGATTATAATTTAGATAGAATTGAAATAAATAAAAACAAACAGCTAGCTAGTCGTGAAGATTTATCTCCAAAAATGGCATTTGTGGAAAATAAAGTCATTGCATTAATCGAAGAAAATATTCAATATCAGAGATTTCAATCAGGAAATTATTTGAATTGGAATGATCATAGAGATGTTATCGAAAAAATTTACAAAGCCTTTATTAATACAGATACTTTTAAATCGTATCTAAATAAAGAAGAACGTAGTATAAAAGACGATAAAAAGATAATTTCGTTTTTACTCGAGGAAATCATAGGTAACTACAGTGATATTCTTAATGTTCTTGAAGAAATAAGTATTTATTGGACTGAGGATTTTGAGTTTGTAATAAATAACATATTAAAAACAGTTAGAAAGATCAAAGCTACAGATTCGGATGAAAAATTACTTTCAGAGATTTACAAAAATGATGATGATAAAGAGTTTGCTTACAATTTATTAAAATTTGTATTGCAAAATCATGATGATAGTATTGAGTTAATTGAAAAACACGCTAAAAACTGGGAGATTGATAGAATTATACAAATAGATATTTTATTAATGGAAATGGCTTTGGCTGAATTGATAAAGATGCCATCTATACCAATCAAAGTTTCTTTAGATGAGTACATTGAATTATCAAAATACTATAGTTCTGCAAAAAGTAAAACGTTTATTAACGGTATTTTAGATAAAATTATTATTGAATTAAAAGATAATAGTTTGATAAGTAAGAAAGGAAGAGGATTAATTGGACAAGCGTAAAACAAAACGTATGAATATGAAAATAATATTATTAATCAGTATCAGTTTGTTTTTTATTACATGTCAACAACAGATTGATAAAAAAGGAGATGCATTATCTTCTGATATTGTATTTAATCCAAATACCGCAAATAAAGATACTAAGGTAAAGAAGAATGCGCTTCCTCAAATGACCTTCGATCATTTGGATTTCGATTTTGGTGTGATATTCGAAGGAGAAGAAGTTGTTCATAAATTTAAGTTTACAAATACTGGTGGAGCTCCGTTAGTAATATCAGACGTTTCGGCAACTTGTGGTTGTACAATTCCAACGTATACAAGAGAGCCAATTGCTCCTGGAAAAAACGGATACATTGAAGTTAGATTCGATAGTTCAGGAAGAAAAGGGATGCAACATAAATCTGTAATTGTACTGACAAATACACAGCCCAATAGAATAGAATTATCGTTTATAGCAGAAATAGAAGTGAATAAAGAATAAATTTAATAGAAGCTACCTAAGTAGCTTAATACTAATAGTTAAAACAAATAAAAATGAATCATTTATTATCAATTTTTTTAATGGCTGCTCCACAAGATGGGAAAGCAGGCGGGGGATACGAACAAATTATTTTTCTAGTATTAATCATTGTTGTATTTTACTTTTTTATGATTAGACCTCAGATGAAAAAACAAAAAGAGATTAAGAAATTTAGAGAAGGATTACAAAAAGGAGATAAAATAGTAACAACAGGAGGCATTTACGGTAAAGTTAATGATATTAAAGAAGATGTTATTATTGTAGAGATAGCTTCAAATATCACTGTTAGAGTTGATAAAAGTTCTGTAGTTAGAGAAATTGCTGATATTCAAGCAAAAAAATAATATTTAAGTATTTTTTTTTGAAAGACTATCTATTTAAGGTAGTCTTTTTTTTATCTTTACTAAAAAAAAGGTGAATATATTTATTAAAGAACTATTTAAGAATTTTAATCCAAACCAAAAGGGATTTAAAAAGAAGTTACTAAGTTTTTCTTTCTTTCTCTTGATGGCAACTATTTTCTGGTATCTTAACGCATTGAACGAAAATTATCAACAATCTATAAGTTATCCTGTTACATACATAAATATACCTACTGATAAAGGTGAGTTATCTGATTTACCGAAGGTTATTAGTTTTAAAGTTAACAGCTCTGGTTATAATTTATTAGAATACTATCTTAGTGCGAGTGTGCAGCCTATTTCTATTGACTATAATAGAGCACAGAAGAATAATAAATCATCGTATATATTAACAAAATGGTTAAATGATGATATTCAAAAACAACTTAAAGTTACTAATGTACAACGAATAAAACCAGATACTATTAGATTTAATTTTTATCAGATCATTAAAAAAAAAGTTCCCGTTCAAGCTTTAGCAACTTATTCAATAAAAAAAGGATACGTAGAAAAGAATTCTATATCGACTCAGCCTGATTCTATCGAAATAAAAGGTCCAAAAAAAATTATTAGTAATATTCATAACGTTTTTACAGGAAAGATTGAATTAGGAGAAATAGATAAAACGATTAAGAGAAATGTTGCTATTAAAAATATTAAAGGAGTAAAATTTAATTCATATAGAACTAATATTCAAATTCAAATTGAACAGTCGACTGAGAATCAGTTAGATATACCTATTGAAATTAATAATCCTAATGTTGTATTAATTCCTAATACTATTCATTTATCGTATAAGGTAGGGTTAAGTAAATATACGCAGATAAATAAAGAGCAATTTACGGCCACAGTAAATTTTTCAGATTCTATTAAAGGTAATAAATTGCTTAAAGTATATTTATCAAAATCTCCTAAAGATATTTTTGAAGTCAATTATTCACCAAATTTTGTTGAATATTTAATCGAGAAATAAATGTATAAAATTGGCCTTACCGGAGGAATAGGGAGCGGAAAGACAACCCTAGCTAGAATGTTTGAATTGCTTCAGATTCCTATCTATTATTCAGATACAAGGGCTAAGTTATTAATGGTTAACCATCAAGGTTTGAAAACAGACTTAATAAATTTATTGGGTAACGATGTCTATTTATTAAGTGGTCAAATTAATAAATCATACATTTCTAGTTTAATTTTTCAGGATAACACCTTGCTTTCTAAAGTAAATTCAATAGTTCATCCCATTGTGGATAAAGATTTTCTGGAATTCTGTAGAAAATATCAGAGCGTTTCATATATTATTAAAGAGTCAGCCATTTTGTTCGAAACAGGTTTATATAAAAGATTAGATAAAACTATTCTTGTTACTGCTTCCGAAACCGACCGTATCGAAAGAGTAAAAGCGAGAGATATTACAGATAGTAATAGTATTAAAGATAGAATTTCTAAACAATGGAAAGATTCTGATAAGATAAAACTTGCTGATTTTATTATAAAAAATAATAACCAGAATTTCGTTATTCCTCAGATCCTAAAAATTCATAAACAAATTACAATTAATTAAACTATTCTTTTTGAAGATTCTAGATTACGTTCCTTATTATAAGCGGAATATAAAAGTAGCATATCCAATTATGTTGGCACAAGCAGGGCAAGTTAGTGTTCAGTTGGTCGATTCTATTATGGTTGGACATGTTGGTACGGCAGAACTTGCTGCGTCATCGTTTGCTAATTCTGTATTTATTGTAGGTTTTGTCTTTGGAATGGGTTTTACGTTTGGTGTTACGCCATTGGTTGGTCAAGCATTTGGAAATAACAATGCTAAAAGAGTAGGGGAGTTACTTCAAAATTCTACGATATTAAATACTATAATAAGCTTATTATTAACTATTACGCTTTTCGGATTATCATATTTAATGCCATATATGGGACAACCTGAAGATGTTGTAAAACTTGCAATTCCATATTATAGAATAATTGTTATTTCGATGTTGCCGTTTTTAATGTTTGCAACAATAAGGCAATTTTTAGAAGGTTTAGGAAAAACAAAAGTAGCTACAATTGTTACTATTGTGGCTAATATTATTAATATTATTTTTAATTATATGCTTATATTTGGGAAATATGGTGCTCCTGAATTAGGCTTAAGTGGCGCAGGATGGGCTACCTTAATTGCTCGAATGATTATGCCATTATTAATAATCGTTTGGTTTGTAAAGTCAGAATATTATGTTAAATACAAATTGTATATTTCTTTAAAGGATATTAAATTCAGTGAGTTGTATAGATTATTTAAGTTTAATTTACCAATTGGATTACAGATTATAGTAGAAGTGATTGCTTTTTCGTTTGGTGGGTTAATGATGGGTTTATTTGGAGAAGTTGCACTAGCCGCCCATCAAATAGCCTTAGGATTGGCATCGTTTACATTTATGATTGCTACAGGTTTTGGTTCGGCTACCACCATAAGAGTTTCGTTCCAGCTTGGTGCTTATAAATATAAAGAACTTCGGCTTGCTGGGTTTGCATCTATTCATTTGGTTGTTGCATTTATGACAGTAACATCGGTTTTATTCATTTTATTTAGAAATTATTTACCGTATATGTTTACAAACGATTTAGAGGTTATTAAAATAGCATCATATTTA
>JAMOQL010000296.1 GCA_027064025.1 Bacteroidales bacterium | reverse complement strand
TGCAGCAGTGTTTCAAATTGTTGATGGAATACAAATTGTTTCGATTAGTGCATTGCGTGCATTATCTGATGTTAAATTTGCATTATGGCTTTCTATTATTTCTTACGGAATACTTGCTTTAGGGAGTTCATATTTATTTGCTTTTACTTTTAATTTTGGACCACAAGGAATTTGGATTGGTTATGTTGTAGGATTGACTTTTGCATCAATATTATTTTTAAGACGTTTTTCACTTTTATCTAATAGGTTTTTAAAAGGTAAATAAATCGCTTATTTGTATAATTGTACGTAATTCGCTCAAATATCGCCGTATTTTTAGCTTAAATATAATTATCATTATTTCCTATAATGCCTGCATTATGTTAATATAGCTTAGGTTTTAATAGCAGAAAGTTTCAAATCGAAAGTAGAGAGATGAACACAAAACACCTTTCAATACTTTGTGTGTTTGGGCAAAAGTTTTATTCTTTTATGCTGTGCTGTAATGGAATACTCTTTTGGCGTAAGCATGTAGCCAAATGTGTATGTAGTGGGATAGAAGCAATTACAATATTTCTTGATAAGAATATGAAAATTCCTTATCTTTGTAGTATGACACAATTTACAGTATCGATAGCAGATAATAAAGTAGGTATCTTTTTAGAGTTTATGAAAAACCTTGCTTTTGTTAAAACCGTTGAGAAAGTAGAAGATTTTACAATTTCTGAAGAACATAAAAATATTGTTCGAGAAAGAGTAAAAGAATCTAACAAAAATCCAGAATTACTTTTGAATTGGGATGATATAAAAGAGGATTTTATCTTAGACTAAGATGAAAAAGAAGTTTAAACTCAAAATTGAACCAAAAGCTAAAGTTGATATTCAAGATAATATTAGCTGGTATAACAAACAGCAAAAAGGTTTAGGTCAAAAATTTCATAAAGAAATTAAAGAGTATTTTAGTTCATTACAAGCAAATCCTTTTTACGAGTTAAAGTATGATAATATTCGTTGCTTACCTTTAAAGAAGTTCCCATTTACGATTCATTTTTCTATAAATGAAGATTTAGTTATTATAAGAGCTGTTTTTAAAACAAGTCAAAATCCCACAAAACTCAAATAACAAATTTAATTACCTCCCCAACAATTCCTTCTCCAAAAGCTTACGCAAATAAGCAATCTCGCTTTGTTATTCTTTTATTTGCGATTCTAAAGTTCCTATAAGTTTGTCAGGAATGATATTGTTATAAATATAGCCAAATTTCTGACATTCATTATTATTAAAAACCAACTCATTATTAACCGTATAATCTCCTAGATATTCAAATAAATAAGTTTTTCCTATAATTTATATTATGTTAAATAGAGTGTTTTTATATAAATTTAAGAACAAAAGTTCTCATGAAAATATCGTACTAAAAAAATAAGGTAGTCTGCAAAACAATTTTAAAATATAATTTAGAGATAAAAAAAAAGTCTCTGATTATCAGAGACTTTAAATGTACCTAAGGCCGGGATCGAACCGGCACTTCCGAAGAAACTGGTTTTTGAGACCAGCGCGTCTACCAATTCCGCCACTTAGGCATGTATAAATTGGGATTGCAAAGTTAATTTATTATTTTAATAATTAAAACATTGCTAGATCATTTTTCCTATTTATTCAACAAATAAACAATTATTTTGTTGCTATCATCAAATGTTAATGTAAAATCTTTAGAAATACACTCGTTTAAAGTTCCCATCCACCAGAAAGAAAGCTCAAGTTCATCTAAAGGGTACTTTAATCCTTCCGAAGAAATTTTTGTAGTTGAATTTTGAGAAAAGATGGAAACTTGCTGACCTACAAAAGAATCGAATTTTGTTGTTTTTGAAACAGGAATAAATATACCATTTTCTGTCAGCATTCTTATCTCTAACTGCTCGTTATATTTTGATAACAAAGCAATATTGGCAATGGTATGATCTTCACGTTTACCCGTTGCTCCAAGAATTAACACATCGTTTTTAGATTGCGAAACACACCAATCAACAGCCTTAGTTAGGTCATTCGTATTTTGATCCGTAATATGAATTAATTTTTCTGAAAATTGTTTTTTTATTTTAGGACTAATAGAGTCCAAATCACCAATAATAATTGAGGGTTCTCTCCCACTTTTTATTAAGTTATTGACTGCTCCATCGCAGCAGATAATAGAATTAGAATGATCTAAAATATTTAGAAGTTTTTTCGATTTTGGAAAGGATCCATTTGCTAAAATAACTGTCTTATTTTGATACATTACTGAGTGATTTTTTCCATTGTTTATAACCAATAATAGCTAAAATTGAATAAATTAAAAATAATATACTTGTTGGATATAAGCCTTTGTAAATATATAAAATCATTGACACTAAATCGATAAAAACCCAAAGTAACCATTGTTCTAATATCTTCCGTGCCAACATCCATGTTGCGACTATGCTTAATGATGTAGTTAAAGCATCCCAGTATGGTAATGGTGAATCTGTATAATAAACTAATATATAAGATATGGCAATAAATATGAGTAAGAATCCCAAAAAAAGTTTAGGAATTAATATTGTTTTGATTTTGGAGATAGAGAGCTCTTCTCCTTTTGTTCCTCCTTTTAGCCACCAATACCAACCTATAACACTTATTACAATATAATAGAATTGTAAGGACATATCTGCGTAAAACTTTGAATCAAAAAAGACAACGATGTAAAACGCAGATGTTAACAAACCAATTGGCCACATCCATTTATTGGCTTTTATTTCAAAGAATACATAAATAAATCCAGCTATTGCTCCAATTATTTCTATCCAATTTTGTGTAATCCAATTCATTTCTCCAAAAATATAAAAAGCTGTTTCTAAATCATTCAAATTTAAAAATAATCTAGAAACAGCCTCAATAAAATAATTTAGTAAAGTTTATTTTTTACATTAAAATGTTAAGCTTGTTTTAAACATAAAGTTTCGACCTGCCTGAGGATAATAATATACCCAAGACTTTTCTATTCCTTGCTCGTACCAATTTCCGCCATATGCATTAGAAATATAATCTACATCAGCAATATTGTTTACAAAAAACTGAAAGGCTAATTTAGGACCATTTTTAAACTTATAAGCATAATCTAAGCTTAAATTATTTAATAAATAAGCGTCTAATTTTCTATCAGAACTCGAAGTGTTATCGATAAACTGTTCTCCTACGTATTTGGTAATTATACCAATACCGACATTTTTGATAGGTTCGTAACGAACTTGACTAGCGGCTACAATTTCTGGAGAATATGAAATATTGGTTTGACCTAAGTTTCTAGCTTCTACCGATTCATTCCAAGCATCGTCGTAATGTGTAGAATATTCAACATAATCTTGAATTTTATTTTGAGAATATGTAAAATTGGCTTTCCATTCTAATTGCGCCATTGGTTTCCATGCGCCCATTAATTCGATCCCTCTACGGAATGAACTTTTTACATTAGTCATAATTGCATAACCAACTGAATTTAATTCTCCAGTATTAACCAACTGATTGTAGTACAGCATATAAAAGGCATTAATTCCAATTGCGTATGTCTTTTTATTAATTTGATAACCTAACTCAATATCGTTTAATGTTTCGTGTTTAGGTAAAATAGTTCCTCCGTTTTTGAGAGCTTCTTTTAAGTCTGCTCTAGCAGGTTCTCTGTTGGCTATTGCAAAACTTGCATAAACACGTTGTTGCTGATTAATTTGATAATTAATTCCAGCTTTTGGATTTAAAAATGTCCAATGATTATTTTGCTCTAATACAACTAAATCATCGTCTGGACCAGATATTTTGTAGTTAATATCTCTTATTTGAACATCAGCATACGCCGATAATTGTTCAGTAATTGAATATTTTACTTTCAAAAATGAGCTTAAATCTATTTTGCTACCTGTGTTTCTGTACCACTCATAATCGTGTTGAATACCATTGTTGTACTGTGCCCATTTTATTTGACCAAAATGATCGCCTTCGTAGTTATTACCTGCCAAACCCAATGTTGCATTAACATTACCTTTATGATAATTCAAGTTGACTGTAGTACCATAAAAGATATTATCTAACCATTTTTGTCGAATTAAATCAGATGAATTATTTACAGTATCCGATGGCAAACCATAATTTGAAAAGTCTTGTCCTGTTTTATATTGTTGATAATATCCTTTACCAGTAGTAGCATGCAAAGCGGCATTCATATCCATATTTTTATTGATCTCTCTAGAATACATTAATTGATAATGATTCTGCCAATAATTATCTGTTTGTCCATCATAAAATTGTGTATTTCCATTTGCGTCAACATATTCTCCTGCAGGATTATAATTTCGAATAGAATCTAACATGAAGTCGGGAACTCCCCACCATGTGATACCTGTTCGCTCTTTACCCATCATTACTACAGCTTTAAGCATATCTTTTTCTCCATAATACGTACCAGAAAGATAAATTGATCCATGGTCGGAAAAGCCTCTTTGAATATATCCATTCGAATTTAATTTTGATGCCCGAACATCGAAAGCAAATTTATTATTAATTAAGCCTGTACCAGCAGAGACACTCTCTTTAAAAGTATTGAAAGAACCTACTGATGAGCTAATGTTGGTATATGGTTTCGGCTCAAGTGTTAGGGTCTGAAAATTTACTGAAGCTCCAAAAGAAGCCGCTCCATTGCTCGATGTTCCAACTCCACGTTGAATTTGTATAGAATTTACAGATGCAGTAAAGTCGGGCATATTTACAAAATACACGCCTTGTGATTCAGCATCGTTCAATGGCACTCCATTAACTGTGAAATTGATTCGAGACATATCTGTACCTCTAATTCTCATACTAGAATAGCCAATTCCTGTTCCATTTTCTGAAGTTGCTACCACGGATGGCGTTAACGATAACTGATAAGGAATATCGGCTGTTACATTCATTTTTCGAATGCTTGTTTTATCCAAAGTTGTTTGAGCAACAGGAGTCTTGGCTCCAGCTCTAGTCGCCTTCACAACAACTTCGTCAGACATGATAGCTTTAGATTTGAGCTTTAGATCTAGTTCCATATCTTGGACAAGATTTATTTTTTGCTCTTGAGTTTCGTATCCTAAGAACGAAATTTGCAAAACATATTCTCCTTTTACAAGATGTTTAAATTCGTAAACTCCAGCTCTATCACTGGTTGCTCCAAGATAAGTCCCTTTTATTTGGACAGATGTTCCGACAAGCTCATCGCCATTGTCGTCTGTAACTCTACCCTTTAGGGTAAAACTTTGTGCTGTTAATTGAAAAACAAGTAACAACATCGTACTAATTGAAAATAATCTTTTCATCGATTTAAAATTAATAATTAATAAAAATCGAATAAAAAGTGCTAAAAATTGCGTGGGATAAGTTTGAATTTCCTGCGTCGGCATTATCCGTATCAGGTTCAAAGGATATTATCTCAGCCCATAAGGCACTCCTATTCGTAATAATTGTTGCAAAAATAGTTTATTATTTATTAATGAACAATGTATCTTCTAAATATTGTTTAGCAATTTATTTTTTCTAAAATCTATGACTTATATTGTTTAAAAAAAGTGCCGTCTAAATAAATAAACAGCACTATATTGAATTGAATCTCATTCGGAATGTTTAATCCCCTGATGTATGCATCAGTTATAAGATTTATTTTTATTGTACCTCATAGGTTCTATTTTGAGGATATTAATTTTATAATAATTAATCATTTGTAAAAACGCCTATACTCGCTGTTCCACTGAGCGTGATGTTGGACGTGTTGCTAGATGATATTTCAACATTATTCTCACTAACTCTTTTTATGGTTCCTGAATTGGCTATATATTCAATTCCATTTCCGTTATATAGATAAATATTACATGAGTCGGTTGGATTGCTTATATCTTTGATAACACCTATATCTCCGACATTAACAATAACAATAGTTATTTCGGAACCATCAGCTTTTTTTGTATAAATACCTAAAGTAGATTGCTTGTCTTCGCTGTCGTAGTTTAAAATAACACTATTTCTTAGCGTACTTAGTGTTTCGTTATTATACTCGATATTTATATTTCCCTTAAAATTAGAAGTAGGGTTTGTATTGTCGTTACTCTCATCTTTTTTGCATGAAGAGAAGCTAATTATTATTGCAACTAAAATTATTGATAAATATTTCATTTTCTTTTGTTTTTAATCCCTCAAGGGATAATAAATTTATTATTATACTTCGTAGGCTTAGCCTCAATAATATTAATTGTTTATTCATTATAAATGTATAATTCGGCATAACCATCGTTATTTTCAGTTCTTTCACCTGTTGTAAACCATTTGTTTAAACTTGGATAACAAACAGCATCAGATGGATAACTATTTGATGTTACAAGACAAGATATTTCAGTCCATGTTTCTGCACCATCGGTTGTTTTATATATTTTTCCTGCTCCCAAGGCAATCCCATTTTGAGCATTAAAGAAATTTACATCAACAAAATGTTCTGGAATATTTTTCTTAATCCAAGAAAGTCCACCATCGGTTGTTTTGTATAAAAAACTATTGTCTAGATCTACATCTCCAGTAATGAAACCATTATTATCGTCAGGAAAATCTACAGTATAAACGTATTGTAAATCTATATCTGTATAAGTCCAATTCAATCCATTATTTGTTGATTGTGCAATTTCTAATTTATAATCGGTTTGAGCATTAGAGCGATATACTACAGTTGTAAGAACTCCATTTTCTGATAAACTTAAATCGGATTTAAGAAGAAAATCAAGTTGATTGGGTAAGGTTACAGAGTCTGTAATTGTATGAGTTGAGTTTGAAACGAAATAGAGTATTCCATCGCTATGTCCAATAAATGCGGCTTCTGTACTATTAAAATCAAATGCATCCCATTTTCCTGTAGTATTTCCTGAATGAGGAATAACGGTCCAGGTTTGCCCCTTATCGATCGTGTATTTTATTTCTTTTCCCCAAACGGCTCCATTATATTCACTAATCAAATAACCATCTGTCGAGTTGATAAATTTCGCATAAGGAAATGGTATATTTGTAGTTTCGACTGTCATATTAGTTGTCATTTCTACCCATGTTTTTCCACTATCGACACTATTCATAAGTGTAACATCGTTAGAGTTTTCTACTGAACCATATACCCACCCTTCTTTAACATTAATAAAATCAATATTTTTGATATTGGAAAAATGATTGCTTAAATCAATAGCTTTAAAACAAGTCGTTTGCTGATTTGTTGAGTCGTTATTATCATTATTGTTGTTACTGTTATTATTTGAGTCAACAGCTTCAATTTTTTCTTTTTCACAAGACGATAAACTAGTTATTAGAGATGTCACCGCTAATAATACTACAATAAAAATTCCTTTGTTCATTTTATAATATTTAGATTTATAATTTTTAACAAAATTAATGAAATCAAAGGTTTGGAGTACTACCCATTAGTGTAGTTTTTAGATTATTTTACAACCCATTTGCCTTACTAACGGCTTCAATCCTATTTTTAACGTCTAATTTTATGAAAATATTTTTGGTGTGATATTTTACTGTATTAACAGAAATAAAAAGTGTTTCTGCAATCTTTGCATTCTTATATCCTTTTGCAATTAGAAGAAGAACATCATTCTCTCTATCTGTAATATCGAATTCGTTTGTTCTTTTTGTAATTTGAGTCTCTCTATTTTTTGTGATTTCTTTTTCTTTCGATATATTTTGAGTTTCTATTCTATTAATCTTGTTAATGTAGTCTGCAATATCTCGCCTCATTTGAGCATTGATAAGTTTGTTGTTTTTCCGTTGCAAATAAAATACGATAAAGCCTCCTATCGAAATTAATATTACGATAATAATTAATAACCATAATTGTAAAATTTCACGATTTTTTATATCGTTATTTAATTTTAGAATTTGTATTTGACTTTCTTTTTTGTCTACTTCATATTTAATATTTAAAGTATTAATTTGTTTTTTTTGTTCAATTCCGCTGATATCTTCTTTTATATCATATTGTTGTGTTAATATTTCACTATATTTTTCGTAATTATTTTGTTTCTTATATATTTCAGACAAAAGTATTAAGCTTTCTAATTCTAGTTCCTTATTTTGTATATTCTTGTCTAATGCTAAAGATTGATTGACTTTTGATAAGGCTTTAGCATATTTTTTTTGTAAGATATACGATTGAGCCTGATTGTTTAATATTGGAGTAATTCTAGATTCGAATCCGTAATCAATACTTTTTTGTAGAACAGATTTGAAAATAGAATCTGCAATGTTAAATTCTTTTTTAAGTAAATAATTATTACCAATATTATTCTCAATAATTAATAATTTATTTGATTTGGACGTTTTGATATATATATTCTTGGCTTTATTATAATAAAATAATGCAGAGTCGTAGTTTTGTTTAAATTCTTCGAAATAAGTGGCTATATTATTATAACAATTTGCCGCCACAATCAAATTGTTTTCTTTCTCTGCTATATTCATAGCTATTTTATAATATTTTATCGATTTATTATCTTCGTTAAGTTGTTGATATATAATGCCAATATTGCTAGAAACGCGTGCAATTTTTATTTTTATTTTTAATTTTTCAAATATTGTTAAAGCTTGTAAATAGTTATCTAGAGCTTTAGGATACATCCCCGACTTTTCCATAACTACACCAATATTACTCAGTTGTTCAGCATATTCTGTCTGCATTCCTTTCGATTTAAACTCTTCTGAGGCTTTTCTAAAATAATATCTTGCTAAGTAATAATTTTCTTTAAAATAATGTAGATAAGCAATCTTAATCTCTATATCTGTACTATTATTAGGAAAATTTGAGATAATCTTGTTTGATAGTTTAATAAGTTGATTATTATCTTTATTTTGATAATTAGATTTTAGACTATCCTGCATTTCTACAAAAATAAGACTATCAGAATTACTTAATTTGGAGGATGTTATTGTAAGCGATTTTTGTTTGCAAGAAGAAATTATACTGATAAATAATATTAATATTAGAATAATACTTACTGTTGAAATATATTTTTTTAGGTATTGCACTTTGCAAATTTAATCATAAAACAATAATTCTCCTATTTATTAAATCAATTTTGAAAATTTTGGAATGTAAAAAAGCAAAATCTACTTTTAGTAAAATCTGCTTTTTTATTAAAGTGTTATATTAAGAGTAATTTAGGGGCATTGAGAATTAGCCTGATAGTATGATAAAAAATCAAGCATCGTGGAAATAAATATTTCAAATCTGATTAAAAAAACAAATCTCTATCTCCCTTCTTTATTTTTTCTAATCGTTCGCTTAATTTCCCTTTAAATTCTACATCTTCGTATTCCGAGAGTTTCTTTTTAATCAGGTTATAACCTTTCACTTTCATTTCTGGTTTAGCATAATCTTCAAGGTATTCCGCCATAGTCAGCATTGCGTTAGGTTGACAATATCTTTTGATAAAACCAGGAACAGAAAACTCCATAAAATGTTCTCCAGTTCTACCAACTCTATAGCAGGCTGTGCAGAATGAAGGGATATATTCCTTTTCGATTAAATCGTCCATAATATCAGCCAAAGATCTATTATCATTAATCTGGAATTGTTCTTTGTCAATATCTTGCTTTTCATGTTTTTCGCCAGAATATCCTTCCATTTCTATATTTGTACCACCATCTATCTGAGAAACTCCAAATTCCATTATTTCATCACGAATTTCAACAGATTCTCTTGCTGTTAGAATTAATCCTGTGTAAGGAACTGCAAGTCGAAGAATAGCAACTAATCTAGTAAACTCATCATCTTTTACTAAATATGTATCAGGAATATTTAAGTCTGATGCATTTTGAATTCTTGGAAAAGAAATAGTATGAGGACCAACACGGTAAGTTGCTTCGAAGTGATTAACATGCCTTAATAAACCCAACACTTCGTACTTCCAATCGTACAATCCAAAAAGAGCTCCAATTCCAACATCGTCTATTCCTGCTTCTTGAGCTCGGTCTAGGGCAGTTAATCTGTATGAAAAATCTTTCTTTTTACCACTTAGATGAACTTTGTCGTAAGTTTTAGGATGATAAGTTTCTTGAAAAACTTGATAGGTTCCAATACCAGATTCTTTAACTGTTTTAAAACCTTCGATATCAAGTGGAGCAGCATTAATATTTACTCTTCGAATTTCTCCATTTCCAGATTTAACTTGATAGACTGTTTTTACACTTTCTGCAATAAATTCTGGAGAATATTTGGGATGCTCACCATACACTAAGATTAACCTTTTTTGTCCAACATCTTCGAGTGCTTTTACTTGTGTTTTAAGGGATTCAGAATCTAAGGTAACTCGTTTCATTGCGGTATTACTGGCTTTATATCCACAATATTCACAGTTGTTGGTACATAGATTTCCAACGTAAAGTGGGGCAAATAAAACGATTCTCTGGCCATAAACTTTTTCTTTTAAAAGCTTAGCTCCATTTTTAATTTCTTCGATTAATTCAGGATCTTCAGTATTCAATAAAATAGCTGTTTCTTCAAGAGATAATCGATTTTTATTTAGAGATTTATTGATAACATAAACGACTTCTTCTCTTGTTGGTTCTTTGTGATTCTTTAAAATCTCTTCGATTTCGTCAGCATCGATAAAGGGCTTCATCCTTTCGTCCTTAATCTTATATTCTTGTGGTTGATACTTCATTTGTGTACATTTATCTATTGTGTAAACGAAATTATATCATTTTCGTTGCACTAAGAATGATTAATATCAACCTTGATAAATATCAATATATTTAATTTTCTGATTAGGTTATTAATTCGTTAAATTTTGTTTCCTCATAGTATCTCTTAATCCGAAGTAGCACTTTGCTTCGTAAATATTAATTTACAAAAAAAAAGCTTCTCTATAATTATAGAGAAGCTTAATCAAATTTATTAAAAATTGGTTTATTTTTGTTCTGCCAAAAACTTTTCTGTATCAATAGCTGCTTTACAACCTGACCCAGCAGCTGTAATAGCTTGTTTATAGTCTTTGTCTATAACATCTCCTGCAGCAAATACACCTTCAATATTTGTTTTTGATGTTCCAGAAATAGTTTGTATATATCCTTCATTATCAATATTTATCCATTCCTTGAATAAACCAGATTGTGGAGTATGACCAATAGCAACAAAAAATCCATCAATTTCAATTTTAACTTCTTCGCCCTTATAATCTAAAGTAGCACCTTCAACCACATTACTTCCTGTTATTTCTTTAGTCGTATGCTCATATAAAACAGTTATATTTTCTGTTTTCTCAACACGCTCAACCATTGCTTTAGAAGCACGCATATAATTTTTTCTGATGATAAGATAAACTTGTTTACATAAACCGGCCAAATAAGTTGCTTCTTCGGCTGCGGTATCTCCACCTCCAACTACGGCTACATTTTTTCCTTTGTAAAAGAATCCGTCACATGTTGCACAAGCAGAAACTCCTGCACCTTTATATTTTTCTTCGGAGTCTAAGCCTAAATACTTGGCTGTTGCTCCTGTAGAAATAATAATAGACTCTGCCTCAATTTGTTTTTTACTATCAACCACAACTTTAAAAGGTCGCTTCGATAAATCGACAGAACTAACAATTCCCCAACGAGAATCCGCACCAAATCGCTCCGCTTGAGCCTTAAGGTCTTCCATCATTACAGGTCCTGTAACTCCTTCTGGGTAACCAGGGAAATTATCAACTTCTGTAGTCGTAGTCAATTGACCTCCAGGCTCTAACCCTTGATATATAACTGGTGATAGATTAGCTCTTGAAGCATAGATCGCAGCTGTATAACCTGCTGGTCCCGAACCAATAATCAAACATTTTATTTTTTCAATATCAGCATCTAAATTAAAATCTTTTTGATTCTTATTTTCTGTGCTCTCCATTTTTTTAAATTCAAATCCCATATCTTGTATTTTATATATTTTCTGTATGTTAATCAACTCCTAGTCAATTCTTATACCAAAACAAAATTAGTCAGAAAGTTGGAAAGTTAAAAGCTTTTATATGTTAATATTTAGGTAATCTTCTGACTAAATGTCATATTTATTAAATCAATATCATCGATGTAAGCACCGGAGGATTAAATATCCAAAATAAGATTATTGCTATTAATAGCTTCAAAATATTTTTACAATAAAAGATATCTCTTTATATTCCATAAAAAACACTGAGCCAAAGCCCAGTGTTTTAGGATTATTTAATTGATTAGTGTTGCTTAAATAATTAACACATCAACTATTTAGTTTCTGTTTATATATGAATAGCTTCGCCATAAGCTGCAGCAGCGGCTTCCATAATTGCTTCGGACATGGTTGGATGAGGATGAACTGTTTTTATTATTTGATGTCCTGTTGTTTCTAACTTACGTATTGCAACCAATTCGGCAACCATTTCTGTTACATTTGCACCTATCATGTGTCCACCAAGTAATTCGCCATATTTGGCATCAAAAATTAATTTTACAAAGCCATCCTTTGCTCCTGCCGAACTAGCTTTACCCGATGCTGTAAATGGGAATTTACCTACTTTAATCTCGTAACCAGCTTCAATAGCCATTTTTTCTGTCATGCCAACGGATGCAACCTCTGGGCTCGTATAAGTACATCCTGGAATATTTTTATAATCGATTATTTCTGGTTTTAATCCATTAATGGCTTCTACACAAGTAATACCTTCTGCCGATGCCACATGAGCTAATGCTTGTCCGTGAACGATATCGCCAATAGCATAAATTCCATCAATATTAGTTTTGTAATAATCATCGACTATTACTTTACCATTTTCTAGTGCAATACCCAATTCTTCTATACCAATATTTTCAAGATTTGGGGTTACTCCTACTGCCGATAAAACAATTTCGGCTTCGTGCTCTTCAATACCTTTTTTTGTTTTAATCTGAACCTTACACAAGTTGCCAGAAGTATCGACTGACTCAACAGATGAGCCTACCATAATTTTCATTTTGGCTTTTTTAAAGGCTCTACCCAAAGTTTTACCCACTTCCTCATCTTCGTTAGGAATAATCGTTGGCAAGTATTCTACCAAAGTAACCTTAGTCCCCATAGTATGATAAAAATGTGCAAACTCAGAACCTATGGCTCCCGAACCCACAATAATCATAGATTCTGGTAATTTAGGTAATGTTAAAGCCTCTCTGTATCCAATTATCTTTTTTCCGTCTTGAGGCAAATTTTCTAATTGCTTGGAACGGGCTCCTGTAGCTAAAATAATATGCTTTGCTGATACTTCTTTTTCGCCTTCTTCGTTTGTAATCGTAAGGGTTTTATTATCTTTTAGTTTTCCAAAACCTTGAATAACGTCAATTTTATTCTTTTTAAATAAAAATTGAATTCCCTTACTCATACTATCAGCTACACCTCTACTTCGCTTTACGACTTTAGAAAAATCTGCACTTGCATCTCCACTAACAGAAATACCATAAGTCTCTGCATGCTTAATATAGTCAAAAACTTGAGCCGATTTTAATAAGGACTTTGTTGGAATACAACCCCAATTTAAACATATCCCTCCCAATTCTGAACGTTCGACAACAGCTACATTCATTCCTAATTGAGATGCTCTAATGGCTGCTACATATCCTCCTGGTCCACTTCCTAATACTATTAAATCGTAATTCATATTCGTATATTTTATTAATTATAATCAGAATTATATTTTTTGCGAAGGTAAAAGTATTAGACATATAATGCAATGATATTTTTCATCAAAATCTAAAAAACATTTTCATTATATTTACTTTTTCTTATTTTTGTCCAAAAAAAATATTGAAAGCATTTATTATCTTATACATCATTTTCTTATCTATATTATCGAATGCTCAAGATAATGTTTATGATATCTTTAATAAATCATATTCTAAAATTAAAAATGCCAAAACATTATTCTATTATAATTATGCTACTGAAAAAATTGGCACAAAATACATAATAGACAAAAGTTTAATAAAAGTTAATAGAAATCCTTTTAAAGTCTATATTTTTCAAAAAAAGGAAGGTGGATCAGAGATTCTTTATAATTCTTCTATTAATACAGAAAAAGCATTTGTTAACCCTAGTAAATTTCCATATATTACTCTACACCTATCACCATATGGAAGTATTATGAGAAATGAAACTCACCATACAATTTTCCAAGCAGATATTAAATACACCTACGATATTCTTAATAATACTATTGTTAATAACAGAGGTTATTCACTTCTTAGATTACTTGGAAAAGTAAAAATTGATAATAAAATTTTATATAAAATCGAATTAGATAATAAAAATTATAAAAACTATCGATACACTATCAAACAAGGTGAGAGTATTACAAGCATTGCAAAATCAAAAAGACTTGGCGCATATAAAATACTTGTATTAAACCCAAACATTTCTTTTTATGATGATGTTAAAACAGGTGATATCATTACTATTCCTAATTATTATTCCAAAAAAGTATATCTATATATTGATATTAAAACTTATCTTCCATATTTAATAAAAGTTTACGATACTAAAGAGCTTTACGAGTCCTATAAGTTTGAAAAACTAATAATAAATTATCAATTTAATAAGGATGAATTTTCGGAAAATTACAAAGATTATAATTTCTGAACCTGAATTTTTATTGATTTCTCTTCATCAAATTCATATAAATTATTTAAACAAATCTATTTTATAGATAATAATATTTACTTTTGCAAGCTTTTAATTTAATTATCAAATACATATAAATGATTACAGTAGCAGATTTAAGAATTCAATTTGGGAAAAGAGTTTTATTCCAAGATGTTAACATGAAATTTACAGCAGGAAACTGCTATGGGGTGATTGGAGCCAATGGAGCAGGAAAATCAACTTTCTTAAAAGCTATTTCTGGAGAGCTTGAAACAACATCAGGACACATTAGTTTAGATGCAGGAGAAAGACTTTCCGTATTAAGTCAAGATCACTTTGCTTTTGACGAATACACTGTTTTAAACACTGTATTAAAAGGACATGCTCTACTTTGGAGCATAATTCAGGAAAAAGATACACTTTATGCCAAAGAAGATTTCTCTGATGCCGATGGAGTTCGTACAGCAGAACTAGAAGAGCAATTTGCCGATATGGATGGTTGGAATGCAGAAAGTGAAGCTGCTACATTGCTCAGTAATCTTGGTATAAAAGAAGAATATCATTATACCTCGATGAAAGATATGAGTGGGAAACAGAAAGTAAGAGTTCTGTTAGCGCAGGCATTATTTGGTAAACCAGATAACTTGTTACTCGATGAACCCACAAACGATTTAGACTTAGAAACAGTGGGTTGGTTAGAGAATTATTTATCGAACTATGAAAATACAGTATTAGTCGTTTCTCACGACAGGCACTTCCTTGATGCTATTTCTACGCATACTATCGATATCGATTTTGGGAAGATACAAATGTTTGCAGGAAACTATAGTTTTTGGTATCAAAGTAGCCAGTTAGCTCTTAGACAGCAACAAAAACAAAACAAAAAAGCAGAAGAAAAGAAAAAAGAACTTCAAGAATTTATTTCTCGTTTTTCTGCAAATGTTGCTAAATCTAAGCAGACTACTAGTCGAAAGAAAATGTTAGAAAAGCTTAATGTTGAAGATATTAAACCCTCTACTAGAAAATATCCAGGAATTATTTTTGAGCCCGAACGAAAAGTAGGTGATAAGATTCTAGATGTCGAAGGCTTGAGCGCAAGTATCGACGGACAAGTTCTTTTTAGTGATGTTGAATTTATAGCAAATCCAGAAGATAAAATTATATTTCTATCAAGAGATCCAAGAGCCACTACTGCATTTTTTGAGATTATTAATGGGAAAAGAACAGCAGACTCTGGAGAGTATAAATGGGGACAAACTATTACAACTAGCTACCTGCCATTAGAAAATTCCAACTTTTTCCAAAATGAATTGACTCTCTTTGATTGGTTATGCCAATTCTCAAATGATACTACCGATTTATATATTCGTGGATATTTAGGAAAAATGCTATTCGCAGGTGAAGATATTCTAAAAAAAGTAGAAGTTCTTTCGGGGGGTGAAAAAATGCGTTGTATGATTTCTAAAATGATGTTGACTAATGCAAATACATTAGTACTGGATACACCAACTAATCATTTAGATTTGGAATCTATTCAAGCTTTTAATAACAATTTAGCAAAATTTCCAGGGAATATTTTTATGTCTTCTCATGACCATGAGTTTATCCAAACTGTTTGTAACAGAATTATCGAATTGACACCCAATGGAATTATTGATAAATTAATGGATTATGATGATTATATTTCTAGTGAAAAAATTCAACTACAAAGAAATAAGATGTATTCTTAATGTTATAAAATAATAAAAAGAGTAAATATCTTAAATATTTCAATACTTCATATTAAGTTGAAATATCTGTATTTTATTGATTGAGAAAAAAAAGAAAAGGGAATAGCTAAAATGCTACTCCCTTTTTATATTAAAGAAACTTTGTTTCTTACATTTCGCGAATAGTTGCTTGTGCAGCCGCTAAACGAGCAATAGGTACTCTAAATGGAGAACAAGAAACATAATCTAATCCTGTACGGTGACAGAATTCTACAGAACTTGGTTCTCCACCATGCTCTCCACAAATACCTAGTTTAATATTTGGACGAGTTTTACGACCTTTTTCTACAGCCATTTTAACTAATTGACCAACACCTTCTTGGTCTAACACCTCAAATGGATCGTTTTTAAGTAATCCTTTTTGTAAATATACTGGCATAAATACACCTGTATCATCACGCGAGTAACCAAATGTCATTTGAGTTAAGTCGTTTGTTCCGAACGAGAAGAACTCAGCAGATTTTGCAATTTCATCAGCAGTAAGAGCAGCACGAGGTATTTCAATCATTGTTCCAACAAGGTGGTCAATTTCCATTCCTGTTTCAGCAAATACTTTCTTAATAGTATCTCTACAAATATCTTCTTGCATTTTCATCTCAGCCAATGTTCCTGTTAAAGGAATCATAATTTCTGGCTTAGCCACAATACCTTTTTTCTTAAGCTCTAATGCGGCACCAATAATAGCACGTGTTTGCATTACAGTAATTTCTGGGTATGTGTTTCCTAAACGACAGCCTCTATGTCCTAACATTGGATTAGATTCGCTTAAACTATCTACCTTAGCTTTAATAACATCAATAGAAACACCCATTTCGTCAGCCATTTCTTGCTGTCCTTTTTCGTCGTGAGGTACAAACTCATGTAAAGGCGGATCCAATAAACGAACCGTTACTGGTAGATCGTGCATAGCTTCAAAAATACCTTCAAAATCTTTTTGCTGAATAGGTAATAAAGCATCTAATGCCGCTTCACGTCCTGCTAAATCTTCGGCAAGAATCATTTTACGCATTGCAACAATTTTTTCGCCTTCAAAAAACATGTGCTCAGTACGACAAAGACCAATT
>JAMOQL010000295.1 GCA_027064025.1 Bacteroidales bacterium | reverse complement strand
TTAATGCAGATAGAATTGTTTTGTCGGCCTGTAAAGAATTAGGGTTGAGATTCGATGCTTCTATTTTACCTTTAACAGCTCCATAAACTAAGAAAAATGCTCCGCCACTCCAATCTCCTTCAATATCGAAATTTGTTGCTTTATATTTCTGATTGCCTTTAATCTTGAATGTTTTATAATTGATATTTTCTACATGCACTCCAAAATTCTGCATAATTGACAAAGTCATATCTATATAAGGAGCCGATTTTAAATTGTGGACTTCAATTGTAGAATTGCCATCTATCATTGGTAAAGCAATTAATAAACCTGTTAAAAGCTGTGAACTTAGAGACCCGTCAATCTCGATATTTCCTGACTGAATAGGTCCTTTTATTTTGAGAGGGAGAAAGCCTTTATTACTTTCTATTTCTACTCCTAATTGTGATAAGGCATTTATAATAATATCGTTTGGGCGAGTTTTTAAAGAACCTTCGCCTGTAAAGTTAATTTCCTTCTTGCTTAATGCGAGAATGGGAGAAAACATACGAATACTTAGTCCAGCTTCTCCTGCGTTAAAATTTAAATTGTTAATATCTAAAACCCTTGAGCTTACACTTAGTTTTCTATTAATTTCAGATGTTTTACTGCCTAAGTTTTCTATTATCTTTCTTGCAGCTTCGGAATCATTACACCAAGAAACTTCGTTTAAAACAGAAGTTCCCTCTGCCAAAGCTGATATTGCTAATGCTCGTTGCAAATAACTTTTTGATGCTGCTACCGAAACTTTATTTTTTTTCATTCTTTTATATTTTTTCCTGTAGTTCCTTTAATTCCTTGTAAGTAAACTGTCCCGATGCTGTAGTATTTTCGTTAGATAATGCGGCGTAAGTAAATTCGGCTCCTAAAAACAAGCTTGATAAACGCGATATTTTTCCTTTCTTTCCCATATTAAAAGCAAGTAAATTCTCGTTGTTTTCGTATAAAGATAAGACTCTAGCTACATCGCTCTTGCTATTAGCCATTGCTGCAACTTTCACATAATCGGACTTTAGTTTTTTAGCATCTTCTATAATCTTATTTAAGATTTTTTTTGTTGGAGTTTTATTAAAATCATGAAAAGACAAAACCGTTTTGCAGTTGTTTTCTTTAGCAAAATTCATCATCTCTGAAACAAAACTTTCTTTTGCATCAATCTCGATATCGACATAATTAGCACCAAGTAATATTGCATTTTTTAATTCTGAAATACGTATTGTATCATCAATTTCACCATATCGATAAGTTACAATAATTGGTTTCTCTGTTCTAAAGATCTCTTGATACTGTTTTTCGGAATAATTCAATAAGTCTAAACGCAACTCTAACATCTCAAAATTAGATATTTGAGACATTAAATTAGCAAACGAGATATTGGCTACACTAACACAAATCATATAAATATTTTTCTATCTGGTTAATAGTAATGTTTTCAATTTTCGCATTGCCAATTCCATCTAACAGAATAAAAGATATTTCTTTATTATTTCGCTTTTTATCTTTTAACATTGCGTCTGCAATTTTTGCTTTATCAACGTCTAATTCTGTTGGCAAGTTTAGCTTTTTAAGTAGTTCTACAATAGAGTTTAATTCTTTTTCTGTAATATATTTCTTTGCTAAAGATATTTTCGATGCAAAAATAATTCCTACGGCAACAGCCTCTCCGTGAGATAAATCGGAGTGTTTTTCGATAGCATGAGCTAAGGTATGACCAAAATTTAGTTTCTTTCGCTCGCCTTGTTCCTGTTCATCTTTTTCGACTACTGATGCCTTTATTTTTACATTGTCAGAAATTAATTTCTCAATAATATTTAGATCTAAATTTAATATATTTTGATAGTTAGAACTTATAAAGTCGAACATCTCGGAATCGGCTATTAATGCATGCTTTATAATTTCACCCATTCCATTACGAATCTCTTTTTTAGGAAGTGTTTTAAGCATATCAAGTTCGCATAATACAAATTTAGGTTGATTAAAATTTCCAATAAGATTTTTATAGGAGTTGAAATTTACTCCATTTTTACCACCAACACTTGCATCGACCTGAGAAAGCAAGCTTGTAGATATAAAGCCAAAATCTAGACCTCGCATATAAATTGAAGCAACAAATCCTGTAATATCGCAAACAATACCACCACCAATTCCAAGAATAAAGCTATGTCTATCCAGTTCTAAGTCTATTAATTGACTAGTTATTTCTTCAACAGTTTTTAATGTTTTAATAGATTCACCTGTTGAAATAACAATTTTTGGAAAGTTAGGGAAAGTTTCAGCATAATGCTTATCCAAATTGATATCGGTAATAATAATAACTTTATCTGTGGGAAAATATTGACTTATATTTGCCATCTTCTCCCCAATTATTATATCAGATTTCTTATTCGATTGTATTGATATTTTCTGCATAAACAGCTCATTTTTTATCGTTCTTCTCTGGAGCAATTTTATAAAGTTAAAGGTTTTTCGTCATTGCGAATGAAGAAAAAGTAAGACAATTTATTAATTTTAACAAAATTGCTTTGTCATCCTTCTTCGCAATGACGTTTTAATTATAAAATACCATGAAATTATTCATTCATTACTTCGTTCTGTTTATTAATCGATTCTTGGTGAATAGCCTTATAAACTTTAGAAATAAATTCTTCTCCTAATTCTCTTTTATTACCTTTTATTTTGTGATTCTTAAGTAATGTATTCCACCTACCTTGTTGAAAAATCGTCATATTATTTTCTTTCTTGTATTGACCAATATTAAGAGAAACCTTCATTCGCTCTTGTAATAAGTCCATTAAATCATCATCAATTTTATCAATCTTATGACGTAAGTTTTCTAATGTATCCAATGATGCATTTTCAGGATTAACATCTCTAATTACAATACTTTCTAGTATTAAATTTAGAGTCTCTGGCGTAATTTGTTGCTTTGCATCGCTCCATGCTTTATCTGGATCAATGTGCGATTCTATCATTAGACCATCGAAATTTAAATCCATTGCTTTTTGCGAAATTGGCTGTATTAACTCACGTTTACCTCCAATATGACTAGGGTCGTTTATCATAACCAAGTTTGGTAATCTACGCTGAATATCTATTGCCAATTGCCATTGCGGAACATTTCGGTAAATTGAATGCTCGTATGATGAAAATCCTCTGTGAATAGCTCCAATTCTTCGAATTCCAGCTTTATAAATACGCTCAATGGCACCTTCCCACAAATCAACATCTGGGTTTACAGGATTTTTAATCAAAATAGGGATATCGACCCCTTGTAAAGCATCGGCAATTTCTTGCATAGCAAAAGGGTTAGCCGAAGTTCTAGCTCCAATCCAAAGAATATCGACACCCACCCTAAGAGCCTCGTAAACGTGCTTTACATTTGCGACTTCGGTAGAAATTAACATTCCAGTTTCTTCTTTTACTTTTCGTAACCACTGTAAACCTTCGCTTCCTACTCCTTCGAAAGAACCAGGCTTTGTTCTTGGTTTCCAGATTCCTGCTCTATAAATATTAACCCCTATTTTTTTTAGTTGATGTGCTGTTTCTAGCACTTGCTCTTCGGTTTCTGCACTGCATGGTCCCGATATAATTAAAGGTTTATCTACATTTTCTAAACCCCAATCTTTTAATTCTATTAATTGTAATTCTTCTTTCATCATTATAATATTTTCTGTATTTCGTTAGCTTGAGAAATTAATTCTTGTAATTTTTCTTTATTATTGTCTTGTATTGATGATTTAAAATCATTTAATTTTTCTAAATATGTATCAATAACTTCCAATATATATAGGGAATTTTGTTCAAAAATCGGAATCCACATGTCGGCAGAACTCTTCGCAAGCCTAACGGTAGACGCAAAACCTCCACTTGCCAGATTCAAAATACGTTTTTCATCTTTTTCTTTTTCTAATACAGATAAAGATAACACATATGATGAAATATGAGACATATGTGAAACATAAGCGGCACTTACGTCGTGCTGTTGCGAGTCCATAAAAATCATTTTCATGTTAAGCGTCTCATACATTTGTTTAACCAAGCTTAAGGCAAACTCCGAACTTTCTTCTTGGTCGCAGATGATTGCATTTTTATAATCGAACAAACGAGAAATAGCTGCCATTGGACCGGAAAATTCTGTTCCTGCCATTGGGTGCGAAGCTACATATTGTTTTCTGTTTTGATGGTCTTTTACCGTTTGGGCTAGACCTGCTTTTGTCGAACCTACATCTGTTACAACCTTAATGCTTCCTTTAGTTAAATTAAGAACCAATGGTAAAAGCTTTCTTGTAGCGTCGATGGGGGTCGCAATTATTATTAAATCAGATTCTTTTACAGCGTCTTCCATATTTGCCGAATCGTCAATAATATTGCTCAGTTTTGCTACATTAATGTGATTCAGATTATTATCTACACCAATAATCTTACTTGCAAAGCCTCTATTCTTTAAATCTAAAGCCATTGAGCCTCCAATTAATCCCAATCCTATTATTGTTACTATCATTGTTTTAATTAGTTTAGAATTTAAAATGAACTAATTCGTATTCGTCTTCTTTTTCAACAAAATCATTTTTAGAAACTATTTGATACATTCTATTTCTAGCCTCTTTTAGTGTTTCAATGTCGGCACAAAGTGAAATTCTAATATATCTTTCTCCATTAGTTCCAAATATTGAACCTGGGGTAATAAATACGGATTCTTGTTTTAATACTAAATCGGTAAATTGTTCAGCATTTTTGAATTTATCGAAAACTTTTGCCCAAACAAACATTCCTACTTGCTTCTTGTCGTAATTAAATTTTAGGATATCTAAAATATCGAATACTATTTTTCTACGCTCCGCATAAATATCGTTTAAAGAATCGAACCAAATAGAATCAGCTTCTAAAGCTTTAGTTGCCGCTAACTGAACGGGTTTATACATGCCCGAGTCCATATTGCTTTTTACCTGAAGCACCGTTTTAATATAGTCTTCTCTTCCTGCTAACATTCCTACTCTCCAACCTGCCATATTGTGAGATTTGCTCAACGAGTTTAATTCTAAAACTACTTCTTTTGCCCCATTAGCCTCTAATATACTCAACTGCTCATTGTTCATAATAAAACTATAAGGGTTATCATTTACAATTAAAATTTGATGCTTTATTCCAAAATCTACCAATTGCTGAAAAAGCTCTTTTGTAGCTCTTGTTCCTGTGGGCATATTAGGATAATTTACCCACATAAT
>JAMOQL010000294.1 GCA_027064025.1 Bacteroidales bacterium | reverse complement strand
GGGTTTGTTTTGAATAAAGAAACGGTTTATATTTTACCCGAATTAATTAAAGAAATAGAACTTCCTTTTAAGATTTATAAAGGAGGTCCTGTTGAACCCAATAGTTTACATTATATCCATACTTATGGACAAATTAAGAATACAATTAAAATTAATGAGGGTTTGTATTGGGGAGGCGATTTTGAACAAATTAAAGATTGGATTAATTCTGGAATTATTGATTCAAAACAGATTCAGTTCTTTCTGGGTTATTCGGGCTGGGCTAGTCATCAACTGAAACATGAATTAGATAATAATTTATGGATAGTTGCAGAGATTGAAAAAGATGAGATTTTCTTTTCGGAAACAGAGCGTTTTTGGCGCGAAAAAGTTAAAAGAATAGGAGGAGAACTAAAAAAATGGCTTAACGTGCCAGAAAATCCTAGTTTAAATTAATTTTGTATAAAATTTAGAGATGATGATTAGAATTATAGTAATAGTTGCGTTGGTATTTTTTTCTTTGATATCATTCTCGCAGAATGATAGTCCCAAACCAGAAGTAGATAAGTTTTATAGTTCAGTAGGAGGGGAATATATTTTCTCTTTTGTAAATCCAAACACAAATATAGAAACCACAAATTTGCGTTTTTCGGCTTGGTTTCATTTACAAGCACATTGGCATTATGATTTTGCAAAGTATATGGGTGCTTTTGTGGGTTTAGGTATGCGTAATATTGGCTATACCACTAGCCCCAAATCTGACAATATATATTTGAAAGGATTCACAGTATATAATAATAACACACAAAAATATGAGCTTAATAATACAAATAATAATACAGATTATTTAACCACGGTTAAGCGAAGGGCTTATACTATTGGTATTCCTATTGGATTGAAAATTGGAAATATGGCGAAGAATAGGTTTGTGTTTTTTGGTGGCGAAATTGAGTTCCCATTTCATTATAAAAATAAAGGGTGGGTTAATAATAAAAAAGTCGAAAAGTCCAGTTGGTGGTTTAGCGATCAAGTTAATCCATATCTATTATCAACCTTTGTTGGAATACAATTCCCTGGAGGGATAAACCTAAAGTTCAAATGGTATCTCAACGATTTTATGAATCGAGATTATTCTACGACTGAGGTTTATAACGATATACTTGGTGAACATACGGTACAGGTTAAACCATACGAGAATGTAAAATCACAAATGTTTTATATCTCTTTTGGAGTGAATATGTTTAATGCAAAAAGAGCTTTGAAAGAAATACAAACTTTAGATAAGAGTAAGAAGAAATCTTATAATTTGTAATAATTAAAAATCTAATATTTTGAAAAAGAACGATTTAATTTTTGTAGGCATATTAATATTAGCCTTTTCACCCTTTTTTGTTTCTGATGTAGTTTATGATACTTATAATCAGTTTAATAAAGAGCATGGTATGATTATGAGTTTTGTTAAGTTTGCTATTTTGGCAACGCTTGGCGAATCGATAGGTTTACGAATAAAAACAGGTAACTTTAACGAAAAAGGTTTTGGAATTCTTCCCCGTGCTATTGTTTGGGGCTTTTTAGGATTAACCATAAAATTGGCATTTATAATTTTTGCCACTGGGATACCAAATTTTTTAGCTTATATGGGTATTGATAGTGCCCCTGCTGCAATGAAAGGAGATTTTAACACCACTAAGTTATTGGTTGCATTTAGTATTAGTTTTGCCATGAATGTTATTTACGCTCCGATTATGATGACGCTGCATAAAATTACTGATACTCACATTCTTAACAATAAAGGAACACTTTTGGGATTATTTTCAAAAATTCAATTTGCTAAGATTCTTAAAGAATTGAATTGGGATGTACAATGGAACTTTGTATTAAAAAAAACAATTCCATTTTTCTGGATTCCAGCCCATACCATTACCTTTCTGTTACCTAAAGATTTTCAAGTATTATTTGCCGCTTTGTTAGGTATAATTTTAGGTGTTATCTTGTCTGTGGCAAGTATGAAGTCGTCTAAATAGTTATAGTGTAGATATTGACTAAGAATATCAGAAATATTGCGCTTTTTGCTCACGTCGATGCTGGTAAAACAACGGTTAGTGAGCAGTTTCTTTTTCATTCTGGTAAAATAAAAGTAGCTGGGAGTGTCGATAAGGGGAATTCACAGACCGATTTCTTAGATGTAGAAAAGGAGAGGGGAATTACCGTAAATTCTACCATTTTAACTTTTGGATGGAACGATACTCAAATCAATTTAATTGATACTCCTGGGCATATCGATTTTAGCTCTGAAACAGAAAAAGCAATTCAGGCCATAGATGCTGCTGTCGTAATTGTTTCGGCTCTCGAAGGTGTACAAGCACAAACCGAAAGTATGATTGATTTGTTGCGTCAGTACGAAAAACCATTTCTTATTTTTATCAATAAAATTGATAGGATGGGTGCCGATACGGAAGATGTGCTTTATGACTTAAAGACCGATTTAGGGTTAAATACTTTCTTAACGCAGGGGACTGAACAAGAAGGTGATGATAGAGCAAATATTTCTTCAAATTGGACAGAACAAGGTTACAATAGTCATTCAGAATTAATAGAACAGATTGTGGCAGAAGATGAGGGCTTGCTCGATGATTATTTGAATGGAAAAGAGTTATCGTGGAAATTACTTGAGTCTAAATTATTAGAACTGGTTTCGCAGCAAAAAATTTATCCTGTATTATTGGGTTCTGCCAAAAATTCCATAGGAGTTGTAGAATTATTAAATGCAATTAGTAATTATCTACCTGCGCCACAAACAAAGGGAAACCAAGATTTATGTGCTGTTGTTTTTAAAACGTATTATAAGAAAGGAGAAGGGAAGCTTTCGGCGGTTCGTATTTTTTCAGGAGATATTAATTCTCGAGATATGTTGTACAATGCTTCTAAAAAGTTAGAAGAAAAAGTGAGTACAATTAAAAATACAGATATTCAGAATCAAAAAATTATTCAAGTTGTTTCTTCTGGAGAAATTGCATGGGTTCAGGGATTAATATCATCTGAACCAGGGGATTATTTAGGTTATATACCCAAGTTCGATGTCGAAGTTGAAAAATCAAAAGCCTTACTTACGGTGCAGGTTTTACCCAAGGAACAAAAATATATTAATGCCTTAATCGATGCTTTAGTAATATTAAATAACGAAGATCCAGATTTACAATTCGAGTATCTAAAGGAGGAACAAGAGTTACACATAAATATTAGGGGAAAAGTACAAGAAGAAATACTTCAGTCCATATTATTAACTAGATTTGGGTTGGAAGTTAACTTTTCGGAGCCAACTGTTATTTATAAAGAGACGCCAATGCAGGTTTGTGAAGGTTATGTTCGTTATTGGATGCCTAAACCTTGCTGGGCAATTATGAAGTTTCGGATAGAACCTGCAGAAAGAGGTTCTGGGGTTCATTATTCGTCGAAAGTGGGTGTGAACGATGTTAAGCGACAGTATCAGAACGATGTCGAAAAATCTATTCCTTTTGCATTAAAGCAAGGTGTTTTAGGGTGGGAAGTCGATGATGTAAATATTACTTTGATAGAAGGAGAAGATCACGAGGCTCACACTAAAAGTAACGATTTTGCTATTGCAACCCCAATGGGAATTATGGATGGGCTTTCTAAATCGGAGTCTAGTTTATTGGAACCTATTTTGAATTTTAAACTGACTGCCCCTGAAACATTTTTGGGTGCATTGGCTAGTGAGTTGACCAAATTAAGAGCAGAGATACAATCTCACGATATTGAATATGGGAAGTGTAAGATTCAAGGAACGATTCCTCTTGCAACATCGGTCGATTTCCCAATTAAATTAAGTTCGATAACTTCTGGGAAAGGAAAGATATTTACAAGGTTCTTCGAATATCGCTTGTGTGATGTGGCTCTCGGAAAAACTCGTAATTATAAGGGTATTTCTCCATTAGATACTGCAAAATATATTCTAAAAGCTAGAAAAGCATTGGTTTAGTGTAGACGATTTGTATAAAAAATAAAAAGCGTAACCTTTGGGCTACGCTCTTTAGATATTTTTAATTTTAATTAAGATTAGAATTTCATTACAATTCCAATATTTAAACCAAATGAAGAAAAAGGAGCCTCTTGTCTTAATTCTTTTGTAGGCTCATCAGTACTAGTATTATCAGTCGCTTTTACCTCATCAACAAATTCTGTTTCTTTTGCAGAAGTAGTCATCTTCTCTAGTTGATCTGTTCCATTCATTTCATATTTTGTATATTCTGCTGTTCCACTTTTTATAGACATTCCAATATACTCCAATTCCGCAAATAAATCCATATTATCGGCAAATGCATAAGAATATCCTATTGCTCCTATAATTCCCATCGAAAATGAGCCGTGATATTCTTCTGTAGCTGTCAATTGTGTATTCAATGCAACATTTAAATCGTACTCAACAACCGTTTTCCCCATAACAGGAATAATAATACCTACTCTACTATATAGTCCACTTTCAGTTTTTAGTAAAAGTTGAGGAGACAATCTTAAACCATTTGATGTAGCTTTAACAGTTCCTGCGGGGATCATATATCCTGCTGGATCTCCTATACTTGTTGAAGCATCATGTTTAGTTTGCGTTGCCCCCAATAAATAGCTTGTCCCAAGTTCAAACCCTATATTATCATTAAACATATATCCTAATTTTAAATTAAGATTTAGACCCTGTCCATAACTTCCATAAATATTAGTTTGTGTTGCTTCTGAATCGTATTGAACTCCATTTGCTCTTTTGCTAGCTCCCATACTGTAACCTGCGCCAAAGCCGGCATAAAATTGTGCGCTTAGACTTGACGCAATTACAATTGCAGCACTTAATAGTAATAATTTCTTCATTTCTTATTTATTTAGTTAATAATATTTTTAATAAATGTATATATATTTATTTGGGCGGGTAATTCTCTTTGACGAATGTTGGCATTATGCTTGTAAATTGATTGTTTTTAATGATGAAGTGCTTGTTATATGTAATAATAAAGCCTAACAGTTATGTGATAATGCTAGGCTTTGAGTAGAACTAAATCTAATACGATGCTTATTTTTCTTGAATAATAGCTTCGACTTCGTTAATTTCTATAGGGATTCGTTTTTTTCCTAACAAACGACATCCTGTTTCTGTAACCAAAATATCATCCTCTAAACGGATACCTCCGAAGTCCCGATATTCATTAACTTTTTCGAAATTGATAAATTCAGTATTTATACCTTCTTTTTTCCATTTATCGAT
>JAMOQL010000293.1 GCA_027064025.1 Bacteroidales bacterium | reverse complement strand
ACAGTTTTCAGATATCCATTCGGAAAATCTGATGTTCAAAAATAAGAAAAATATCGTAAAATTTTACAAACATTTTTATGAGTTATCTCATATTTTACAGTATACTAGCGTGCTTTCGTCAAAAAAATAAGTATTTCATAGAGTTTATTATGTTGAAAACATTTTTAATAATTAAATAAAATAATAATTTGTAATTAATTAGATGTGTATAATTTAGCCTTTTTAAAATTATTAATAGTGGAAAGAAGCAAGAATAGAAAAAAGTTTAAGAAAATTACTTTTAAGTTATCAGAAAGTGAATATAACTATCTGCAAACTTGTGCTATGCTTGATAAAACGACTAATAATAAGATTATAAAAAAGTTTCTGCGCACAGGTTTTGAAACAATGCGGGAAAGAGTAGTGGAGTGGGAAAAACAAAAACAGCCTATTAATCAGCTCGATTTGTTTGCTTGGTTAAAGGATCCTGAGTTTGAACAAAGTTCGTTGCTTTCCGAAGACGAATTTTTTTATAATAAAAAAGAAGAAAAAGATGGCTAAGAGATTTCATATCGATACTTTGGATAGGCGTATATTAGGGATTCTTGCCAAGGATGTGAGAATACCATTTACCGAAATTGCTCGTGCTTGTAATGTAACGGCTTCGGCAATTCATCAGCGTGTTCAGAAACTGCACGAGAACAAAGTGCTTGATCCTAAAACTTTTAGAGTTGATCCTAAGGCAATTGATTATTTGGCATTGGCTTATGTGGGAGTTCAAATAAACCTAGTGAAACAAAAAACTCACCAGCAGGTTTTTGAGCATATCAAAAATATTACTGAAGTGGTAGAATGTCATAATGTAACAGGAAAATATTCCTTTCTTCTGAAAATTTACGCTCATACCAACGAGCATCTAAAGCAATTATTGGTAGAAAATCTCCAATCTATTGTAGAAGTGGTAGGTACCGAAACTTTTATTTCTCTTGAAGAAGGATTTTCAAGAAGTCTACCAGTTGAATAATTGTTAATGTTTAATTATTAGTAATCAATTGACTACTAATAATTAAACATTAACAATTGTCTAATGCTTCTCTAATTCATCAACATTAACATCTTTTCCTTGTTGTATCTTTCCAAAACGTAATGGGTTCTTTGTAAGAGTTTTGTGGTTATTGCGTTTATTAAACACATCCACCGCCAAAAGAACTGCGGCGCGGAATGAGCTAGGATCAGCAAGGTTTTTACCTGTAATATTATATCCAGTACCATGGTCTGGCGAAGTTCTAACAATACTCAAACCTGCGGTATAGTTAACACCACTTTCGAAATTAAGAGCCTTAAAAGGTAATAAACCTTGATCGTGATACATAGCAAGTATTCCATCAAATTTTGTATAGTCTTTAGATCCAAAGAAACCATCAGAAGGAAAAGGTCCGAAAGCTAAAACAGCTTTTTCTTTAGCCTCTTCAATTGCAGGAATAATTATTTCTAGCTCTTCTTTACCCAAAAGTCCATTATCGCCAGCGTGAGGATTCATTCCCAATACTGCAATTCGTGGTTTTAGAATTCCGAAATCTACTTTAAGGCTATTTCTAAGTATATCTAATTTTTTAAGAATAAGCTCTTTGGTAATTGTTGTAGCAACATCTTTTAATGGAATATGACCAGTAACTACGGCTATATTCATAGTTTCTCCAGAAAGAATCATTAGCTCGTTATCCTTACCAAATTTCTCTGCCAGATACTCTGTATGACCAGGGAAATTGAAATCTTCACTTTGTATATTATCCTTATTAATAGGAGCAGTTACCATTACATCAATACCATGTCCTAGGTCTTGAGTTACAGCTTCAAGCGATTCAAAAGCCAATAATCCGGCAGCTTTTGTCGACACACCAGCTTCTACTTTAATATCTTCTTGTACTATGTTTAGTATATTTAGTTTGCCGTCAACTGCTTGATTTACAGACTTAATATTATTGAAGCTGATTTTAGAATTAGAAATCGTATTCTTATAATAACTAGCTAATTTTGATGATCCATATACAATAGGAGTACAGAAATCAAACATTCTTTCGTCCTGAAAGGTTTTAAGAATGGTTTCGTAACCAATTCCGTTATAATCGCCATGGCTTATGCCTACGCGAATTTTTTTATCTTTATTATTTTCTTCCATTATACTATGTCTTTATTATTTGTTGTGAGAATATAGTGTAAATTATATTCCTATTTTCTATCAATTATTTAAACTAAATTGATATCTAGATTATTGTAAATTCGTATTCAAAGGTAAGTGTTTTATATTCATAAATACAATAAAAATACGTCTATGTTTTTAAAGTTATAGCCGTTTATATAGCTAATTAATAATTTGATTATCAAACACTTTTCTTTAGGTTTAGATTTAATCAAAATCAAATGAACATAATCCTGATTAATTAGTAATCGTATTTTAAAGCGTAATAGCACAAGTATTCCTTTTTGAGAAGTTATTTATATATGAATGTATTTGTATTTCCGATTGTTTTTATAGTTGTAAATCACCGTGTTTTGTTGGTATTAGAGTTTGTATTTTAAAAGGTTATGGGATTCTAATTCTCCTGATTTTTTATGTATCGCAATGTGAATTTTTTACGTATCTTGAGCCACTATTTTTAGGCCTTATTGTCTACTATTAAAACTAGCTAATAGGGTACTTTAACTCATTAGTAGTATGTTAATTATTAGTGTATTTAATGTTATAGAGTAATTATATAGTATTTACTTTTAAACCTATAAAATATTGTTATTAGTATAAATAAATTCTTTAATATAATATATATATAATGTATAAAAACCTTGATTACGTTAAAAGAGGTTTACGATTTGTAAACAACACAGTGTTACCTCATCATAAAAAACTTTCTACATTAATGATTTACGCAACAGAGATTTGCGATTCTAGATGTAAGCATTGCAATATTTGGGCAAAGAAGCCTGCTATTAGCATGACTTTTGAAAAGTTTCTTGAAATAATGAAAAATAATTGTGTTACTAAAGATACAACAATTGGGCTTGAAGGTGGCGAGTTTCTATTGCACCCTGAAGCTGATAAAATTTTGAATTGGCTAGCAGAAAATCACCCTAAATTTGATATTCTTTCTAACGGACTTAATCCTGATAAACTTATTTCAGTAATTAAAAAATACAAACCAGAAAGACTATATATTTCTTTAGATGGTGAAAAAGAGACCTATAAGTATATGCGTGGTGTTGATGGCTTTGCTAAGGTTGTCAAAGTTATTGAAAATTGTAAAGACATAGTGCCAATATCATTAATGTTTACTTTAACACCTTTCAATAGCTTTAAAGATATGGAAGATGTTATTGCTATTTCTAAGAAATACGATATAGATATTCGCATTGGTATATATAATAATATTGATTTCTTTGAGACCAATAAAAAGGCTCACCAAGATGATTTAGGAGTAAAGAATTTAAATACCGATATTAACTCTGATTTTAGAAAATTAATTCCAGAAGTTGTTAAAGAGACTTCTGAAAATTATGATTTCTTATTACTGTATGAAGAGTGGCGAAATGATTCTGTAAAATTGAGATGTCAGAGTATTACTGATAGCTTAGTAATTCACCCTAATGGAGATGTTCCTATTTGTCAGAATTTAGGAATTAAACTTGGAAATATTAATGAAAATACTTTAGACGAGATATTTAATTCTACGGAAACAAAAAAGCTTCATGATGAACATAAATCATGTAATAAATGCTGGATCAATTATCATAGAAAGTATGATATTGTATTAGTTAGAGCAATGGAGAATTTTATTCCAAAGAAACTAATAGAGGTGTTTTATGGTAAATATCAATGGAGTAATGATACAGAAATTACATATAAACAATATATGAAAAATTATGGTGGTTAATTAATGCCAATGTAATAAGAGGTTTTCTTCTAGTTGGTAATAGTATGCCAACTAGAAGTTTTTTTATTTTAAGTAAATGGTTATTTCATCACTCTTTTAACCCAATACATTCTTTAATTCCACATTAAAGAACCCCTTATACCAATTTGGTATTATTGCTTATTAAGATATTTGCTTCTTAATAGTTTCAATTATTTTATAAGTATCGGTACAGCTTTTGAGTGAGCTATTATTGTTATTTTTATTCTGATTTTCACAATACTCAACAAAGCTTTTAATTTCAGTATAATATCCAGAACTATAAATCTGATTATTCTCAATAATAGGGATAAAGTTATCTCTTCTTTTAATAGTAATAGTAGTTGTTTTATTTCCAAAAATCTTTTCTTTTGGAATGCCCAAAATTGATCCTTGCTTAGGCGTAAATACTAAATCCTCGGTGTTTGTTGCTTCAAATATACCTTTTGACGTATTTACTATCATCTTTTCGTAAGCATTGCTCCACGAATAATCTGTTGATAGTTCTATTGTTCCTATAGTACCATTTGAATGAGATAATTGTAAAAACAGAGTAATGCTATTGCTGGTTTTACTTGACCCACAATATTTAAGCTCCGCATCACCAAATATAAATGATACCAATGAGATTGGATGGATAAATAAATCCAGAAAAGGATCTCCTTCAGAATAATTACCTGTAACAAATCGGTAGTTATAGGTGCATTTCTCTTTTATTTGCTTTTTTAATTCAATATTTACGGGTGCATACTGTTTTTGTAAGCCTACATAACAGCTTGCTTCTGATTTATCTTCTATTTTTATTAATTCGTTTAATTCATCAAGTGTATAGCAAGGTGGTTTTTCTACAAAAACATTTTTGTTATTTTCCAAGGCTTCTTTTATTAAGCTGAAATGAGATTTTGGGTTTGCAGAGATAAATATTCCATTAATCTCATTATCATTTAATACCTTCTTTAAATCGTTGGTTCCTTCTACATTGGGGAAATTATCATTAATTAATTTTGCATTTTTCTCACTTTGAGTAACTATATACTTTAATTGCAATCTTAAATAATTTATAACAGGGTATAGGTTGTTAATGCTATGATTTCCCATACCAATAAAAGCATAATTTGAGTTATATGTTTTTTTAATATAAAACCTTTTTCTAATATTTTTTAATTCATGTATTAGCTTTTCCATAGAAAAATTATAAGTTGTTTATTATTGCTGTAGATTAATTATTCAAAGTCAAATGTCTATATAATTAGAAAACTTTAGGTATTATAATAAAACACTATATTTAATTTTATAGTGTTTTATTTATATTATTACTTCCCAATTTCCTTAATAAAATCAAATAAAAGCCGAGTCCCAACTCCAGAACCACCTTTTGTACGATAGCTATCGTTAGACGAAAGCATTGCAGGACCTGCTATATCGAGGTGTACCCATGGGTAATCAACAAAGTTTTGTAGAAATTTTCCGGCAGTAATAGCACCACCTTCAGCGCCT
>JAMOQL010000292.1 GCA_027064025.1 Bacteroidales bacterium | reverse complement strand
GGTTAATTTCATCAGCCAAAATAAAATTGGCGAAAATAGGCCCTTTCTTAACGACAAATTCTTCGTTCTTCTGACTGTAAATCATAGTCCCCAACAAATCGGCAGGTAACAAATCTGGTGTGAACTGAATCCTGCTAAATTTAGCATCTATTGAGGTTGCCAAAGTATTAATAGCCAAGGTTTTTGCCAAACCAGGCACTCCTTCTAAAAGGATATGCCCATTGGATAATAAACCAATTAACAAACCTTCGATTAAATGTTTTTGCCCTACAATTACCTTTTTCATCTCCATAGAAAGAATATCTACAAAGGCTGATTCTTTTTCAATCCTAGCATTTAGCTCTCGGATATCAACAACTGCATTTTCGTTTACGGTGTCCATTTCTTATTATTTATTTTGATATTTTTTGGTTATCTAATTTTGTATAACAAAAATAATTATCTGAATTATTAACTGGATTAAAATATTGTTAAACAAAGTTAAAAGCTCTAATGATAATGGTTTTGCTAAATCTTCACTAAAATAAACTTTTATGTTTCCATCAATTTCTTATTTTTGTTAAAAAATGTTAAGTTATTGATTTGATGCGGTATTTTATAGAATTAGCCTACAAAGGCACAAATTTCCATGGTTGGCAAATTCAGCCTAATGCTATTTCTATCCAAGAAATTATAGAACAATCGCTTAGTACAAAATTTCAAGAAAGCATTTCGGTAACTGGTGCAGGAAGAACTGATGCTGGTGTTCACGCATCGTTCTTTGTTGCTCATTTCGAAACAAAAAAAAGTTTTGATGTTAAAAAAATCATTTATGGGTTAAACAACCTTGTAGGTCAAGATATTTCTGTTTACAAAATTTATCCTGTAAACGAAAGATTACACGCTCGTTTCGACGCAATATCAAGAACCTACGAATATCGAATTTCTAAAAGGAAAAATCCTTTTTTAAGAGAGTTGTCTACTTTTTTTAATAAAGATTTAGACATCGACTTGATGAATAAAGGAGGCGAAATTCTTTTGAATTACACCGATTATACAAGTTTTAGTAAACTACATACCGACACTAAAACAAATAACTGTAGTGTAAGTCAGGCTTTTTGGGAAGAAAAAGATGAACTTCTAATATTCACAATAACTGCAGATCGATTTTTAAGAAATATGGTTCGGGCAATTGTTGGAACTTTACTGGATTTAGGTGAGCATAAAATCAATATCACACAATTCAAAAAAATTATTGAGATTAAAGACAGAACAAAAGCTGGGAAATCGGCTCCTGCCGAGGGATTATTCCTAACAAATATCAAATATCCTTCGAACCCATCCTACTAATAATTCTCTTTTTGTCATAATAATATTTTATTTTTTTATGACTGTTACTTTTCTATGTTCTACGTTTCTTCTAAAAAAGAAACAATCATGTTGATAACCTTTAGTTGATTAATTAATATGGAATAAAATAAACTTGTAATTTAGATTCATTAATCTTTAATTAAAGTCATTTGAAAAAAAAAGATATCTTCGATGTACAGAATGTTGAGTTAGAAAGTAGCAATCTAATTGAAGCCAGTGCAGGAACTGGGAAAACATTTTCTATTGCCATTTTAGTTCTTCGATTAATTATCGACAAGGATTTAGATATTAAGCAAATCTTGATGGTTACTTTTACCAAAGCTGCAGTAGCTGAATTAGAAAGTAGAATTAGAGAATTTATTAGAGAGGCCTATCGATATATTCAAAATCCTGAGTTAAATATCGATAAACAGATTATAGAAATTGTTGATAATGGAGTTAAAAAAACAAATCAAAAAATAATTTTAGACAGGCTAAAGGGTGCCAGCTTGAATTTAGACGAAACGGCCATATTTACAATTCATAGCTTTTGCCAAAAAACACTAACCGAATTTGCGTTCGAAACCCATCAATTATTTGGTAGCGAATTATTAGACAATCAATCACAAATAATTGAAAAAGCTACCAACGAGTATTGGCGAAAAGAAATTACAACACTTTCTGTCGAAAAGATAAAACTTTTACGTTCTATTGGTTTATCGAAAGACAATTTGACAAGTGTTATTCATAAGGGGCTATCTGAGAAGAAATTTATTTATAAAGAAAACTTACAAGTCGATAAATATTTTGAATCTACTCTAAAAAAGGATAAGCTTGTTCAAAAAAGTTTAGAGGAATTTATAAGCCTTTTTAAATTATCAGAAGAAAACAATCTTTCCTATCTTCAAAATCAAAAAGGATCTTCTAATGCTATTAAAACTTTTGGTAAATCTTTAAATAATGCAGAACTATTTCTAAAAATATTATTAGATAAATATCCCAATACAAAATATATTGAGAAGCTCTTTCCTAAACTTCTTAAATGTGCTTTGGCATATCAAGAACGTCTCGAAGACTTAAATAATTCTCTTCGGCATCTTCTTTTCTTCTACTATGGGCAGGCCATAAATATTGTGAAAAAGCATGTCGACAAAACAAAGCAACGCTTAAGCGTAATGGTTTTTGACGATTTAATAACTAATCTTCACTTAGCAGTTACTGGGGTGCAAGAAGATTTACTAAAAGCAGAGTTACAAAAAAAGTATAAGGCTGTTTTTATCGATGAGTTTCAGGATACCGACCGTAAGCAATACGAAATTTTTGATAAGCTGTTTGGGAAAAGCTCAATCTTATTTTACATTGGCGACCCCAAACAAGCCATATACAGTTTTCGAGGTGCAGACATCGACACCTACAAAGAAGCGGCTAATTCTACCAGCAACGCATTTACAATGGATAGAAATTATCGTTCTACAGCAAAGTTAATAGAGGGGATGAATTCCTTTTTCAGGCTCATAGAAAATCCATTTGCAGATACAAATATCCAGTACGAAGATGTGAAGAATGGACAAGGTATTGCTGAATTGGAGCTTGATGGTATAGAACAAAAACCCATTGCGTATTTGTCTTGTTCTAATAAAAAGGAAATTGCAGAACAAGTATCTTATCATATATTAAATCTTTTACAAAACAATTACAAAGTAGAAAACCGAAGGATTATTCCATCGGATATTGGCGTACTCGTACGAAGCAAAAAGGAAGGTATTCAAATAAAAAATGCCCTTAATAAATTACGAATTCCTTCGGTAACTATCGACGATGCCAAAGTCATGGAAAGTTCTGAAGCTCAAAATATTTTTTATATTCTAAAAGCTGTTTTGGAACCTAATCGAGCTAATATTAATAGGGCATTATTAAACTCTATAACATCTATATCAAAAAATTATTTATTACAAGAAAGTTTAGAAAAGGATTTAATTAATTTCAAAAAAATTGAAAAAGAATGGCAAAAAAACTCTGTTCTTGGAGCCATAAGTCTATTTATTCGTTTATACCATGTCAAGAGCCATTTGTTAAGTAATGAAACAGAAAATGGAGAACGTATTTTGACCAATATTTTCCAAATCATGGAATTGCTTCTTAGAAAAGAACTTGAAAACAAGTTGCTTCCAAAAGAATTGTTAAATCATTTACATAACATTATTGAAGGACAAGAAGTTATAGATGATGAATATTCGCAACGTATAGAAAGCGATGAGGATGCGGTGAAAATAGTTACCATACATAAAAGTAAAGGTTTATCTTATAATCTTGTATTTGCTCCTTTTCTCGATTTGCAATCGAAACCTGATGCTAAATACACTTTCTTAGAATACAAGAATAACAAACTCGAAGCCTGTTTTTCGTTGTATAAAACAGAAGAGGAAATTGAAATTTATCGGGAACAAACAGAGCAGGAAAATAGACGTCTAATTTATGTTTCTCTTACTAGAGCCGTTTATAAAAACTTTATTTTTCACAATACTTATCACAATGGAGGAAAAGGAAGCATTATGCATTTTGTAAACAAAATGAACCCTACACTCCATTTTGAACCTCTTAACGAATTGGAATTTCCGCAAAAAAAGTATCAGATTACAAAAATAAAAGAGAGGAAACCTGCTAGAGTATTTTTAAGAAATATTAAAAGGGATTGGGGAATATTAAGTTACAGTCAATTAAGCGATAAACATATTTCGTTCTCGTTAGAAAAAAAGGAAAGCTGGGACAACAATTACGATAAGTTTGTATTTGATCAGCTTCCCAAAGGTGCTTTTGCAGGAAATTTTTTACATGACTTATTTGAGCATTCCAGTTTCTCGGAAGATAATTTTATGGATTTGGTTAAAGATATTAGTCAAAAATATAGTACTATTTTCGACGAAAATCTTATCGATAAATATCAAGAGTTAATCTTGAATGTTCTAAATAGTAAATATACCGATTCTGGATTTAAACTTTCGGAAATTAATAATTCAAAGAAACTTCCTGAATTAGAATTTTATTTCAATCTCACTAACTTTAGCCCCGATAAGATCCTGAAAATCAGTCAACTTATTGATATTGAAAGTTCACGAATTACTCAAGGCATGATGTATGGGTTTATTGATTTATTTTTTGAACATCAAGGTAAATATTACATCTTAGATTGGAAGTCTAACTTCTTGGGTAATAGAATTGAAGATTATTCTACCGACAATATCGAACTTGCTATGCGGGGCAATAATTATCATCTTCAATATTTAATTTATACGGTTGCTGTTAAGCGATTCTTAAGTTTAAAAATCCCAGATTTTAATTACAAAAAACAATTCGGTGGTGTACTATACGTTTTTTTAAGAGGTTGTAGGGAAAACAAGAATACTGGTATTTTTTATTCTAAACCTGATGAAGGTTTAATTGATCGACTTGATAAATTATTATAAAAAAAGGGACTCGTTGAGCCCCTTAATATTTTTACCTATTTCTTTCAAAATATTAATCTGAAAAATAGCCCTTCATTGTACCTCTTTGCGAAGAATTAAAGAATAAGATAATTTCATCTCGTTCTTTTGAAGCTGGCATCTCCGCCTCAATACGCTCAATCGCTTTTTTATTATTTAAGCCTTTCTGATAAACAATTCTATATATCTCTTGAAGCTCATTTATTTTATCATTTGAGAAACCTCTACGACGTAAACCTATAGAATTAATTCCAACATAGGAAACAGGCATTCTTCCAGCTTTAACGTATGGAGGAACATCTTTTCCAACAAAAGAACCTCCAGAAAGCATAGTATGTGTTCCTATTCTGACAAACTGATGGATTGCCGAAACTCCTCCAACAATAGCCCAATCTTCAATAATTACCTCACCGGCAACTTGAACACTATTAGCTAAAATAATATGGTTTCCTAATACAACATCGTGAGCAATATGTACATAAGCCATTAATAAACAATTATCACCAACAATTGTTTTTCCTTTTGCTGAAGTCCCTCTATTAATAGTTACACATTCCCTAATAGTAGTATTATTTCCAATTTCTACGGTTGTTTTTTCTCCTTGAAATTTTAAATCTTGTGGAATAGCAGCAATAACCGCTCCTGGAAATATTTTACAATTCTCACCAATTCTTGCACCAGACATAATAGTTACGTTTGACCCAATCCAAGTTCCTCTTCCAATCTCAACATCTTTGTCAATGGTTACGAATGGTTCAATAACAACATTCTCAGCAACTTTTGCATCAGGATGAACGTATGATAATGGTTGTCTCATTACAATTATTTTTTATTTAGCTATTCGGTTATCTCAATTATTATTCCAAAATTATTTTACCTTGGCAATTTGAGCCATTAATTCGGCTTCTGTCACCATCACATCTCCAACAAAAGCCTGTGCTTTCATTTGCGCAATACCTCTACGAATTGGTGATACAAGGCTACATTTAAAAACTAAAGTATCTCCAGGAACAACTTTCTGCTTAAATTTAACAGAATCAATTTTCATAAAATAAGTTGCATAATTTTCAGGGTCTTCAACCGTTGCTAAAACTAGAATTCCTCCTGTTTGTGCCATTGCCTCAACTATTAATACTCCTGGCATTACAGGCTCGGAAGGGAAATGACCAACAAAAAATGGCTCATTCATTGTAACATTCTTAACGCCAACAATTGAGTCTTTGTCCATTTCCATTACTTTATCTACCAATAAAAAAGGCGAACGATGAGGTAAGATATTTTTTATTTGATTGATATCATACAATGGTTTTGCGGTAATATCGATATCGGGAGCTGAATTACCAGATAATTGTTTTTTAGCAATTTTGCGAATCTTCTTAGCAAATTCAACATTTGATTTATGCCCTGGACGACGAGAAAAAATTCTACCTTTGATTGGATAACCTATTAATGCTAAATCACCTATTAAATCTAATAATTTATGTCTAGCAGGCTCGTTTACAAAATTTAGCTCAAGATTATTCAAAATACCTTGTTCTGGAATAACATCGATTTTATCTTGCTTAAAAACTTCTGATAAATGATCTAGGCTTGCCTTATTTATTTCTTTATCAACAATTACAATTGCATTATCTAAATCGCCTCCCTTAACTAAATTATTTTCAACTAGGAATTCTAATTCATGTAAAAAAACAAATGTTCTAGCCGGAGCTATTTCTTTTGGGAAATTAGTTAAACAATTTAAATCGGCATACTGGTTGGTTAATACTGCAGAATTATAATCTACTAAAACATTTAAACTATAGTTTTCGTCTGCTACAGCAAGATATTCAACATTTTTTTCTTTGTCTAAATGATCAATATTCTCTTTTATCTCGAAATAAATTCTTTCTTCCGATTGTTCTTCAATACCAATATTTTGTAATCCTACTACAAAATCAATGGCGTTTCCCTTCAATATTGGAACTTCGGGACCATTAACTTCGATAAAAACATTGTCTATTTGCAAACCATAAACAGCTGCTAAAGCGTGTTCAACAGTATTAACTAAGGTTCCGTTTGCTTCGATGGTGGTTCCTCTTGATGTATCGGTTACAAACTCGGCTAAAGCTTTAATTTGGGGCTGACCTTCAACATCGGTTCTAATAAAAACAAATCCTGTATTTTCAGGAGCTGGTTTAAAAGTTATTGTTGTTTCTATACCTGTGTGTAAGCCTTTTCCAACAAAGGAAACATCTCCAGAAATAGTTTTTTGCATTACTGCCATAAAAATATATTATGATTAATAATTCGCAAAGATAACTTTTTTGACTTTATTAATGCAATACAGAACTAGAAAAAAACAACTTCAGAAGTTATAGAAACACTATTAAGAATTATTCTGTTAAGCTATTTACTTCTTTTTGTAAAGCTTCTATCTGTTTTACTAGCTCTGGTAATTTTTTAAAGTATATTGATGATTTTTGGAAATTTCTTAAATCTATCGCAGGTGTACCTTGATACACTTCTCCTGATTTTTTTACATTTCTGCTGACTCCTGCTTGTGCTGCAAATATGGTTCCGTCTGCAATTTTTAAATGTCCAATTAAACCCACTTGTCCCCCAAACATACAAGATTTCCCAATTTTTGTAGAACCTGAAACCCCTGTTTGGGCAGCAATTACGGTGTTAGAACCTACTTCTACATTATGTGCTATTTGAACAAGATTATCTATTTTGACTCCTGCTTTAAGAATTGTTGATCCCATAGTAGCTCTGTCAATACATGCGTTAGCGCCTATTTCAACGTGGTCTTCTAAAACTACATTTCCAACTTGTGGTATTTTCTTATATTCTCCATTCTCTTGAGGTGCAAAGCCAAAACCTTCTGCTCCTATTACTGCTCCTGAATGAATGTAACAATTATTTCCAACAACTGAGTCATAATAAATATTAACACCTGAACGAATAGTTACATCATTGCCAATGGTAACATTATCTCCAATCGTTACATTTGCATGGATCTTTACATTATCGCCAATCTTACAATTGTTGCCAATTATCGAAAAGTGTCCTAGAAATAAATTCTCCCCCAATTCTGCACTTTTTTCTATTACGGCTTTATCACTAATTCCAACTTCTGTTTCTACAAATCGACTTTGTTGATACAACTCCAACAAAGAGGCAAAAGACTCATAAGCATTTTCTACTTTTACTAGGGTGGAGTTAACTTCTTTATCTAATTTGAAATCTTTATTAATCAGAACTATAGAAGCATTAGTTTCATATAAATAATGATTATATTTAGGATTGGCTAGAAAAGCTAATGTTCCGGGAGTCGCTTCTTCAATTTTCGCAATATTGTTTACTTCAATCTTAGGATCTCCAACGACTTCACCTTTCAAAAACTCGGCAATTGCCTCTGCTGTAAAATTCATAAATAAAATATTTTCTACAAAAATACTAAAATATTTTGAACCTAAACCTTTAGGATTATTTCAATAAAAATAAAAGGCTCAATTAAACAAAAATAACTGAGCCTTTTAAAATATTATCTGAATAATCTTATTCCTTATATATTGGAAGTGTTACTACTTTAGCTTTAAGCTGTTTATTACGTACTTTAATAAAAATTTCAGTTTCTTTTTTCCAATATCCTTTATTTAAATAAGCCATTCCAATTCCTTTTTTCATCATTGGAGACATCGTTCCAGAAGTTACTTCGCCAATTAATTCGCCATCTGCATTTACCACTTCGTAATGTTGACGAGGAATTCCTCTATCAATCATTTCGAAACCTTTTAATCGCTGCTCTGTTCCTTCTTCTTTTTGTTTTTCGAAAAGCGCTCTATCTATAAAATCGTTACCCTCAACAAATTTTGTAATCCAGCCTAAACCAGCCTCAATAGTTGAACGATTGTCATCTATATCGTGACCGTATAAGCAAAATCCCTTTTCCAACCTTAAAGTATCTCTAGCACCAAGACCTATTGGTTTAATTCCAAATTCTTCGCCCGCTTCAAAAACAGCTTTCCATAGTTTATCTGCGTCTTCGTTAGCAACATAAATCTCGCATCCTCCAGAACCTGTATAACCAGTTGTTGAGAAAATTACGTCTTTAATCCCTGCAATATCTAACTTTTTAAAAGTATAATACTCCATATCTTCAACAGAAGTATCAGTTAACTTTTGCATCGCTTTTAAGGCTAATGGACCCTGAACAGCTAATTGAGCTATTTCGTCTGAGGCATTATACAATTCTGTTCCAATTTCTAGTCCCATTTCGGTTGCATGTTTGGTGCAATTAACCCAATCTTTGTCTATATTAGCAGCATTAACAACTAGTAAATATGTTTCTTCGTCAATTCTATATACTAATAAATCGTCTACTAACCCACCATTCCCATTTGGGAAAGCCGAATACTGAATTTTACCATCCGTTAAGGCAGCAACATCGTTAGTAGTAACTCTTTGAACAAAATTAAATGCTTTAGGCCCTTTGACCCAAAATTCACCCATGTGCGAAACATCAAAAACACCAACGCTCTTACGGACAACTTCGTGCTCTTGATTAATTCCTTCGTATTGGATTGGCATATTGTATCCTGCAAATTCTGCCATTTTCGCACCTAAATCGATGTGATACTTTGTAAATGCTGTACTTTTCATATTATCTTAAAATTGAAAACCTAAATTGAAAATTTAATTAAAAGACAAAGGTAAAAAAGACTTTCTATTTTATTCCTTTAATTATAATGTTCTTGAATATATCTATTTAAATTTAACAAACTATTGAATTGACAAATAACCATCATTAATCAAAAGAAAACTCTCTTTAGTGTAAAAAATAACAAATACTACGCTTTTAAACGTATCTTATTGTATCTTGCTGTATATAATTAATAATGCTATAAACTTACCAAAAACATTAAAACCCTACTAGTTATTTAGAATAATTACTCTAATCAACATCCTCTAGATAGAACTTACGAAGTATGATAAGGAGTAAATTTATTAACTCAATGCCAGCATCGGAAAATTAAATATCCCAAAATGGGATTCAAATTAAGTTACTCTCGTAACAACTTATAGCATTAAAATAAATAACGACACAACTTTAATATGCTCTTTTCGTATTGATAAACAACAGTTACAATAGGGTTCATTAATAAATAATAAAACAAATACATATTTTTCATGAAAAACTTCTACTTTCTAATTTTCATATTAGCATCTTTATCTTCCTTTTCACAAACAGGGACAGAATTTTGGTTTGCCCCACCTAATGTTACAGACTTACATAGACCAACAGACAAAGATGAAGTTTATTTAAATGTAACTTGTTTAGATCAGGCATCAACTATTCATATATGGCAACCTGCAAATTTAGGCGGTGTTGATATAACAGTTACTCTACCGGCAAATACTTCTCAGAAAATATATTTAGGAGCAAATATTGCCGATTTAGAAACTAAGCCAACCGCAACAGTATTAAATACTGGATTATTAGTAGAGTCCACAGAAAAAATAACAGCATACTACGAATACGACAATTATAATAATCCTGATATTTTTGCTTTAAAAGGAGCTAATTCCTTAGGAACTCAATTTTATATTCCTTTACATAATTACTCAGGTTTCCCAAATCATGATTTCTCGACCAGCAGTTTTGACGATATGGCATATACATCTTTTGATATTATTGCATCAGAAGATGGAACTAGGGTAGTTGTTTACCCAACATCCAATGTGGATGGATCCGGCCATCACGAATACATTCTTAACAAAGGACAAACCGCCTCAATAGGCTGGACAGGAGCGGATTACACCGATCCGAACACACATCCTTATGGATCAATGGTTCGATCCGACAAACCAATTGCAATTTCTATAAAAGACGACTCTTCACACAACCCTTCTGGGGGATGTTATGATTTAATGGGCGATCAAATTGTTCCTATTAATATTGTTGGCTACGAATATATTGTTGTACAAGGAGAACTAAATCATCCTAATGGAGGTGAAAGTTTCTTTGTTTTAGCTACAGAAGATAATACTGAATTATATATTAATGGATCCGCTACACCCATCACAACACTTCTTGCAGGCGAAACGTATAGATATGAAATTGCTGCAGCGAGTGGACAAGAGTATACTTATGTACGGGCAACAGAACCTATCTATTTAACTCACGTAACAGGTTTTGGTTGTGAAGAAGGAATAGCTCTTCTCCCCCCTCTAAACTGTGCTGGTTCTTCTGAGGTTAGTTTTGTTCGTTCAACAAACGAAGCATTTTTTACAACAATTTTAGTAAGAACTGCTTCAACCAGTGATTTTACAATTACTCCAGCTAGTGCCCAAACTGTAATTGATAATGCAACATGGACAACTGTTCCAGGGACTAATAATGAGTGGAGCGCAACGAAAGTACAATTTACTACAGGCGAGATTCCTACAGGAGGAGCAAATATGTTAACAAATTCGTCAGATGTATTTGCAATGGGTTTAATAAATGGAGGAGGAAGTTCTGGTTGTAGATATGGATATTTCTCGGAATATGTAGCAGCAATAATTGCTGATGCAGGTACAGACGCAACAATTTGTGCAAATTCTTCAATCGTATTAAATGGAACTGTTACAGGCGGAGCCATAACAGGGATCTGGACTAGTTCAGGAACTGGCATTTTTGACGATGCAACAAATTTAAATGCTGAATACACTCCTAGCCCAGCAGATGCAACAGCAGGCAGTATAACATTAACTATTACTTCTACAGGATATTGTAATCCACAGACAGATAATATGATATTAAGTTTTGATCCTGCACCGACAGTTGATGCAGGAGCTGATCAAACAGTTTGCGGAAACAATGCAAACGTGCAGTTAAATGGAACAATAACTATTGCAACAGGTGGTAATTGGAGCAGTTCTGGAGATGGTAGCTTTGACAACAGTACACTAATGAATGCAACATATACTCCAGGAGCAACAGATATAGCCAATGGAACAGTAAGATTATATTTATCAACCACAGGAAATTTCACTTGTAATACTGAGGTAGATAGTATGGATATTACCATAACATTAGCTCCTACAATTAATGCAGGTGTTGATCAAACATCCTGTTCAAATAGTGCAGAAGTAACTTTAAGTGCAACAACAAATGGAGTACCAACAGGTGGTATATGGACAGGTGGAACAGGTTCATTTAATCCCGGAAATAGTGCTTTGAACACTCTATACAATCCATCAGCTCCAGAAATAGCAAATGGGAATGTAACTTTAACTGTAACTTCAACAGGTAATGGAACTTGTACCGAAGTAAGCGATGATATAGTCTTGACTTTTTCTGCCACACCTATTGTTGATGCAGGACCAAATCAAACTAAATGCTCTAACAACGAAGTAACTGATTTAGCAGGAACTATAAGCGGTGGAGCAAGTGCAGGAACTTGGAGCAATGGTTTAGGAACTTTTGTAGTCGATAATAACGACTTAAACGCATCTTATACTCCAACCGCAACAGAAATTGCAAACGGAAGTGTAACGTTAACACTTACAACTACCGACCACACAACAAATGGTTGTAATGCGGTAAGTGATCAAATGATCATTAATTTTACACCAAAACCTACAGTAGATGCAGGAACGGACCAAACTGTTTGCGGAAACAATGCAGACGTGCAGTTAAATGGAACAATAACTATTGCAACAGGTGGTAGTTGGAGTAGTTCAGGAAATGGGAACTTTGACAACAATACACTAATGGATGCAACATATACTCCAAGCGTAACAGATATTACAAATGGAACAGTAAGATTGTATTTATCAACCACGGGAAACGGAACCTGTTCAATGGTAAAAGACAGTATGACAGTTACAATAACAGCCGCACCAACTATTGATGCTGGTTTAGATCAAACAGTTTGTGCCAATAATGCAGATATTACATTAAACGGATCGGCTACTATCGCAACAGGTTTTCAATGGACAGGAGGATCTGGCTCTTTCAATCCTGGTAACACTGCAATAAATACAATTTATTCACCAACTGCAGCTGAAATATCAAGTGGAAATATTAATTTAACACTTTTAACTACTGCACAAGGAACTTGTAATCCCGTTAGTGATAATATCAATATTACTTTCACAGCTTCCCCAGTAGTTAATGCAGGAAATGACCAAGTAAAATGTGCCAATAACGAAGTAACTGATTTAGCGGGAACTATAAGCGGTGGAGCAAGTGCAGGAACTTGGAGCAATGGTTTAGGAACTTTTGTAATCGATAATAACGACTTAAACGCATCTTATACTCCAACAGCAACAGAGATTGCAAACGGAAGTGTAACGTTAACACTTACAACTACCGACCACACAACAAATGGTTGTAGTGCCGTAAGTGATCAAATGACCATTAATTTTACAAATGCCCCTACAATCGATGCTGGTACAGATATGAATGTCTGTCAAAATAATTCTGATGCTCAACAGTCCGCAGTAATAAACTCTATCCCTACAGGAGTCAATTGGGCTGGAGGAAGTGGAAGTTTTGACAATAATTCTTTTCTAAATGCACTCTATTTCCCATCAGCAGCAGAAATTAGTGCAGGAAACCCTATTACTCTTACAGTAACAACAACAGGTAGTGGTACTTGTACCGAAGTTTCTGATCAAGTTATTGTAAATTTCGACCCTTCACCAATTGTCAACGCAGGAGCAGATCAAACTTCTTGCGAAAATAATCCGACAGTAACACTAGCCGGAAGTGTGGTTAATGCAGGGGGAGGATCATGGACAGGAAGTACAGGCTCTTTTACCGGAGGAAGTACAAATTTATTGGCAAATTTTACACCCAGCATAACAGATATCACAAATGGAGGTGTCTCACTCACCTTAACTTCTATTACTAATGGAAATTGTAACGCCGAAAGCGATATATTCGACTTAACAATTCTTCCCTCACCTATTGTTGATGCAGGATCAGATGCAACTTATTGTACAAATAATTCTACAATTAATTTAAATGGATCTATTACAAATGCAACAGGAGGTTTATGGTCTGGAGGCTTAGGTATCTTTGGCGATGCAAATTCAACAAGCACAACTTATCAACCATCACAAACGGAGTTAGATAATGGGAGTGTTACTTTACTTTTAACATCTACAGGAAACGGAACCTGTAATGCTGTTCAAGATGACGTTACCTTTACTTTTACAACATCTCCTACAGTCGATGCTGGTATAGACCAAACTGTTTGTGCCAATAATTCTGATATTATTCTTACAGGTGCTATAACGATTGCAAGCGGCGGAACTTGGTCTGGCGGCTTAGGAAACTACACACCAAACGCTGACGATTTAGGAGCAACTTATCACCCAACTGCAGCAGAAATCTCCGCTCAATCTGTAAGTTTAACACTAACAAGCACTGGAAATGGGACTTGTAATTTAGTAACTGATATAATCGATATTATTATTAACCCATCCCCAATTGTTAATGCTGGTAGCGATATACATACTTGTTATAACAGTGCTAGTGCAACATTAAATGGAAACATTACCAATGCGTCTGGAGGAATTTGGTCTGGAGGATCTGGAACTTTTGCACCAAATAACATAACTTTAAACGCAACATACACTCCAACTCAAACAGAAATTGATGCTGGACAAATCAAACTCTATTTAACATCTACGGGAAACGCATCTTGTAATGCAGTAATAGATAGCATCTTAATAATTATTGACCCTGCTCCAATTGTAGATGCAGGTATCGATCAAACCTTATGTGCTAATAATTCCGATGCTGTTCTTAATGGATCTATATCTATTGCGAGTGGAGGCGTTTGGTCTGGAGGCTTGGGATTGTTTAGCCCAAATAATTCTTTGTTAAATGCGACATATACACCTACGGCAAGTGATATTGCAAATGGAAGTGTTGATTTAATATTAACATCTACAGGGAATGGTACATGTAATACTGAAGAAGATATCATTACTATTTATTATACTCCAGCTCCAACAATCGATGCTGGTGTCGATTTCGATGTTTGTGCCAACAATAATCAAATAGATTTATCAGGAATAGTAAGTATTGCAAGTGGAGGAACTTGGGCAGGAGGTACAGGAACATATAATCCCGATGCCAATACTTTAAGCACATCATACACACCAACTCCAACAGAAATTAATAATGGGACACTCACTTTTACACTTACATCAACAGGTAATGGATTTTGTAATTCGGTTTCGGATGATATTGATATTACAATAAATGCATCACCAATTGTTAACGCAGGAGAAGATCAGAATGTTTGTGTCGATAATCTAACTGCAAGTTTAAACGGTTCTATATCAGGAATAACAAATTCTGGATCTTGGACTAGTTTAGGAACTGGATATTTTGTACCAAACAATACGACTCTAAATGCCGATTATGTCTGTAGTTCAGCAGATTCTACAGTAGGTTCTGTTCTGTTAATTCTAACATCGAATAACAACGCTGTATGTAATGCAGAAAGCGACAGCCTGAATATTAATATATTACCCGCTGGACAAGTAAATGCAGGAACAGACCAAACAGTTTGTGCTAATAATTCAGCAGTCTCACTAAATGGAATTGTTAGCGGTGGAGCTACTACAGGAATTTGGTCAACAACTGGAACGGGTGTTTTTGTTCCCGATGTAAATACGCTTAATGCTACTTACATTCCAAGTTCTGGAGATACTTTAACAGGAATTGTTACACTAACTTTAACCGCCAATTCTTGTAATGTAGCTACAAATTCTATCGACATTACTATTACTCCTGCGCCACAAGTAAATGCAGGTTTAGATCAAATTGTTTGTGTTGATGATTTAAATATTCAACTAGACGCTTCCGTATATGGAGGAACTTCTACTGGTCAATGGTCTACTTCGGGGACAGGAATGTTTATTCCCAATAATACAACAATCGATGCTATTTATCACGCAAGTACACAAGATAGTATTAATGGTGTGATAGAATTAATATTAAGCTCTACAAATTATGGATTATGTAATGTAGTCAGAGATACTATGCAAATAAATATTTCTCCAGCAGGTATTGTTAATGCAGGGCAAGACCAAACGTATTGTTCTAATAATGCAATTATACCATTAAACGGAACCATTACTGGAGGAGCATCTGAAGGTCAATGGGGCACCTCTGGATCTGGGTATTTTTTACCAAGTCCAGACAGTTTAAATGCAACTTACACACCAAGTACCGCAGACCTTGCAACAGGAAACGTAACACTCGTATTATCAGCAACAAATTCTTGTAATTTTGCTTTTGATGCACTCACTATTAATTTTACACCAGCACCTACTGCAGATGCTGGAGCAGACCAAACAGTTTGTGGAAATAACGCTGAATTATCTTTATCAGGGTCGTATACACTTGCTTCTGGAGCACTTTGGAGCACTAATGGTACCGGTACCTTTTCACCATCTAATACAAATATGAGCGTAACATATTCCCCAAGTGCAACAGATATAGCAAATGGAGGTAATAATATATTATTAACAACAACGGGAAATGGAGGCTGTAATGCTGTTACCGATACTTTAGTATTCAATATTACCCCAAGTCCAATTGTAAATGCAGGAATAAACCAAAGCGTTTGCTCATCAGCTGACAGCACACAATTGTACGGTATAATATCAGGCGGAAGTTCAACAGGACAATGGACAACAAATGGAACAGGAACTTTCTCAGATAATACTGATTTAAATGCAATCTATTATTTTAGTTCTGCCGATATCCTAGCAGGAACAGTTCAAATAACCCTTACATCAACAAATAATGGAAATTGTAATCCGGAAAGCAATACTATGACCATTACTTTTGGGAATAGTGCTTTTGCTTATGCAGGAGTTGACCAAACCATTTGTGGAGATAATTTATTAGCAAATCTTACAGGAATAATATCGGGAGGAGCATCAACAGGTATCTGGTCTAGCACAGGGACAGGAACGTTCGTGCCAAACCCTAACAATCTAAATACTAGTTATATTTGCTCTTCTACAGATTCTACAAATGGAAATGTTAGCTTAATTTTAAGTACAACAAATAATGGGACTTGCCAAGCAGGTATAGATAGTATGACCGTAATTATTAATCCTGTTCCATTCGTTGATGCAGGAATAGATATTGAGGTCTGTAAAGGCATTGATTCTATTGCTGTAGCAGGATTGTCTACAAATGTAGCTTCTGTAAAATGGACCACAACAGGAACTGGAACATTCTCTCCAAGCGATACACTCTTAGGAGCTTATTACATCCCTAGCTCAACCGATACGTTAATTGGAAGCATTAATTTAGTTCTTTCGTCAGTAAATAGTGGAATTTGTAACGAAATTTCAGACACCTTAAATATTCTATTTTCTGTTCCTCTAATTATTAATTTTAATAACTCTTTAGCCTGCGAAAACCAATCGGTTAATTTTACCGATAATACAAGCATTCTTACTGGTAATATTAATTCTTGGTATTGGGAATTTGGAGACGGATCTGTAGATAATAATCAAAATGCTACACACGCCTATCTTGCCGAAGGAAACTATACGGTAACATTAACCGTAGCATCTGATTTAGGATGTTCTTATAATAAATCAGAAACAATAACTGTTTATCCTTCACCAACATCAGACTTTGCTTACACAAGCGATTGCTACCTAGACGCTGTTGTATTTACTGATGCATCGACAACAAATGTTGGAACAATAAATTCTTGGTCTTGGAATTTTGGAGATACACTCACATCGAACCTTCCGAATCCAACACATAATTATGTGAATAGTGGTAGTTATATCACAACATTAATTGTACAAAATTCACAAGGTTGTTCAGCATCATCCAATCAAAATATTGTGGTGCATCCAAAACCAATTTCAGATTTTAATTATTCTTATAATTGCTCTAATGGTCTAGTTACATTTACAGACGGATCTTCATCACAAGGAAATCCAATAACCATTTATAATTGGAACTTTGGTGATGGAGGATCAAGTACTGATGCAAATCCTACTTATACATTTACAACCGAAGGCAACCACAGTGTAACACTAATTTCAGGATCATCAAATATCTGCTCCGACACCATTTCTATGCAGGTCTATTTACAATCGATTACTGCTAATTTCAGTTTCGTTAATCAATGTGCCTACGACAGCATTCCTTTTACAAATCTATCTAATGCAAACGGCGACACCATTATATTTTACTCATGGAGTTTTGGCGATGGAAACTATGATTCGAAAGAATCTCCAAATCATAAATATTTGGTTAGCAACAATTACGATGTGCAATTAATAATTAAATCTAATTCTGGATGCTCTGACACAATAGCAAAAACCGTAGAAGCATACCCCGTACCTTCGGCTAGTTTCGATTATTATTCGGAAGAATATATTGAAGGTAATTCTATTGAATTTACTGATTATTCAAGCGGATCAGAAACTTGGCAATGGAGTTTTGGTGATGGAATCACTTCATCAATACAAAACCCTACACATGTGTATACTACAGCTTCCAATTATTTAATTATACAAATGGTCAGCAATAATTATAGTTGTATTGATAGTGCAATTACCAATTTAATAATAAAAGAAAGTTTGAAAATTTTACCTCCTAAATTACCAACTGCATTCTCTCCAAATGGAGATCAAATGAATGATATCTATTATCCTAGAGGCGGTCCTTTTAAGAATATCGATTTTAGAATATATAATTCTTGGGGCAAACAAATTTTCAGCACAACAGAAATAGATAAAGGTTGGGATGGCACATACAAAGGTATTGAACAACAAATTGGCGTTTACGTTTGGACTATTTCTGCCATAACAATCGATGGAAAAAGTTATGTTAAAACAGGAGATGTTACTTTAATCAGATAAAAATAATAATTAAGAAACACTACGATGAAATATATATATATAATCATAATAATGACAATAAGTATGGGAATATACGCACAAGATTCTCACTTATCTCAATTCGATGCTATAGATATTATGCTAAACCCTGGGCAAACTGGAATGTATAAAAATGTAGATTTTAAAGCAGCTACACAATATAGGAATCAGTGGGGCTCAATAGCCAGCAAATATGCAACAAGTGTGATTGCTTACGATATGTCAATAAATTCTCGCTGGGGTGTTGGAGGATATATCATAAACGATGACGAAACTCAAACCTACAATGTTTTTAAATTTGTAGTTGGTGGTGCATACCAAATAATGGAAGAAAACGATAAACACATGTTATCAGTAGGATTACAAGCCGGAATAATTTATAAGAACGTGAAAGAAAGTGAATTACTATTCGATAATCAATGGAATGATGGCAATTTTGACAGTGATAAACCAAGCGGTGAAAATATCGAGAATTTATATAAAATAATACCCGAAGTGAACTTGGGGATATCCTATAAAGGTATTAATGAGAATCAGAAAATAAACCCTTATGCTGGTTTAGCCTTTTATCATATTACAAACCCTAAAGAAAGCTTTTTAGGATCCAAAGATTCTAGGTTGCCACTCAGATATCAAATGAATGCAGGAGTAAAATATAAAGTTGATAATAAATTAATAATAGATCCTGGAGTATTTGCTCAATATCAACGTAACGTTTACGAAATTAATGCGGGGCTAAAGGGCTATTACAAAGTTAACGATATTATCAGAGTGAATGCTGGAGTATACTACAGAATAAATGATGCAGCAATCATTTTATTGGGAATATCATACAAAAATGTTGACTTTAATATGTCCTACGATATTAATACTTCTTCGCTAAAGCAATACACAAATGGGAAAGGCGCTTTTGAATTTTCTATTATCTTTAAAGGTATTAGAAAGAAACATGATTATACATTATTGTATTAAGCCCACCAGATTAGTCTACAAAAGAAATATTCTGAAATGAATTATTGATGGGTACAGGTGCTCAGGATACTTCTAGGCCCAGTACTTTTTGTTATATCATATTCGAGTCTCATGTTTTTTTTATCTGCACTAACAAAACCTAATCCTTGCACAGAAACCGTTCCTGAACCAATAAATTGAGTATCGATAAATAATGTATCGTTTCTTAATAAGAGATAAATCTTTTCATCTTGACCTTCGTTATTAAAATTATATATAACATAACGATGATCACTTGATGTACTTTTCTCAATATCAATAGTATATACCTTGGGTAAACCTGTAGTATTCTCTTCACAACGCCACTGTCCAGAAATAGACAAATACTCTTTAGCCTCCTCTTCACATGCAAAAAGCATAAATATTATTAATAATAAACCTAATATATTTTTCATATTAATTAGAGCTTTTCTCCATTCTTATAAACGACTTCTTCAACACACTTCCCTTCCTTATCAAAGCCTTTCGACAAACCCTGTCTAATTCCATGCACAAAATTAATAGTTGTCATTAACTCTCCTGTATCATAATAAGTTTCCCACAAACCTTCTTTATTATCAGCCAAGTAGTTTCCTTTATTTTTTAGTTTCGAATTGGGATAATAAATTTCCCATTCTCCAGTTGCCAGACCATCTAAATAATATCCTTTTTGTTTAACCGTTCCATCCGAATAATAGACAAGCCACAGTCCATCAAATTTATCGTGTCTATAATTTCCTTTTGTATAAAGCTGACCCGAATAATTATAACTTTTCCATATTCCTGTTTTCTGATTATGTAAATATTGACCTTCTTCTTTTATTTGTTTTGTCTTAAAAACCAAAGAATCATCTTTCATATAATACGAAATATATTCTCCTTCAATCTGATTAGCAACGTAATTACACTCTATCATAACATTCCCGTTAGGATAATATCCTGTAAAGTCTCCCGATAATAAATTATTGTTATAATAACATGATTTACTAATACATCCATTAGTACAATCCTTATAATACGCCTCTAAATACCCCTGGTACATCCCAAATTGTTTTGTTGATTTTTCTTTAATAAATCCATTATCAAAAAAAGATATACTTTCGCCATTCTCAAGACCATTTCTTAATTCTCTTTTAGCCTGGACTACTCCATTCTCGAAATAACTAATCGAAACTCCATTTGGTTTATCGTGTTTATAAACCGTTTTTTCCATTAAAGACCCACTTTCATAAAATATTTTAAGAGTTCCATCTATAATATCATGTTTATAAGGTATAATCTGATTAGTATCTCCAGACTCATAAAAAGTAATTGTTAAACCTTCTAGCAAACCCTTAGAATAAGATAAAATTTGTTTTCTCTGTCCCGACTTATAATTATCTATCCAAATACTATCTAATTTTCCCCGACTAAATTTACCTTTCTGCCAAACTTGTCCGTTTTCATAAAAGATGGTATAAAACCCCTGCCTTAACTCGGTGTTATTCTTTGATACCAACACCTCATATTGCTCTCTAATTTGATTAGAATCAGGATAATAAGTTACTACCATTTTGCTTTGAGAAAAAGCAATTACGTTAACCAGAAGAAAAAAAAAGAGTATGAGTTTTACTTTATTACGCATCATTTCAGACTTAACAGAATTTATTTTTCTTCAATCATTATCTGTGCACCCTCCAAAGGTTTACGATGGCCATAATCCATGACAGCGGCCACAGCATATTTACCTTTTTCTAATTTCTTAGGAAGTGAGATTTGTATCAATCGACTTTGTTTAGGATAAATTGTAAATTTCTTTTTTGGAAAATTTTCTTCTTTAGCGGTCATAATATTAGCAACAGAAAGAGATACTTTAGCATCCACAACCTTATCTCCATAATTAACGATAAGTGCCTCAAAAGTTCTATTCTCTCCCTCTTTGGTTGTTTCTTTCAAATCTTGAATCTTTGCTGCGTAATTTCGATTAGATTTTGGAGACTGCTTTATTAAAACTACAATCCTAGGCACCAACACAACACCAGTAGCCATATCTTCATCCACATCAAAAGCCGATTTCTCTTTTGCCACTTGAACATGTGCCATCCCCCATCTAGTTTCTGAATGCCCTTTTGGAACAGTTATCATTAACTCAATTTCTTTCGACTCATTTGGATTTAATTCTACAAAAGACGGATTTAAAGTCAGCCAATTAGCCAAAGAATTTTCAGATGTCCCCGCTGCTAATGATAATTTATTCCCTTGTTTATCAATTGAATAATCTGATAACGTAATTTCAAATCTTTGCTTAACATTTGCATAATTTTTTATGCTCAACTTGGTCGATTGAATAGAGCCTGGCTCTGCGTTAAAGCTAACCAAAACTGGAGCGACCTCAAAATCTTGCGAAAAAGAAATTGAATAGATTAATAAGCTAAAAGCTAAAAATATATACTTCATAAAAATGTTATTAATTTTTTTAATATTAGTTTAAATCATTAGTGACATTTCTATAATACCGAAAACACCTAGATAAAGTTACAATAATATTACAATTATTTTCAACTATTCCGAAACATTTATAAAGATTCAGCGTAACTGTTATAGAAACATAAAAAATTAAAAATAATGAAAAAATTAACACTTTTTGCAATAGCTGTTTTTGTATTTCAATTCAGCTTTGGACAAGCGGTCAGAGACCGAAATGTAATTCCTGTAGCGGTCAATCTAAATCAAGTTCTTAGAATGACTATTTCTAATGGAGGAAATATTGAATTCACATTTAATACCATCGATCAATACAAGAATGGTATTTCTGGAGATCAAGCAACTTCTACATCAGCAGGTACAGTTGCAGCAAATCCTATGTACGTCACCGATTTCATCGTTGCTTCGTCTACTAGATGGAAAATCACTTATGGTGCAGAAGAGGCTACATTCATAGGAACAGACAATCCTGCGAATACTTTAGCATTAGATAATGTTGGTTATAGTATTACAGAATCAGGAACACATGGATTTGAAACAGGTGGAGCAAAAGGAACAACTGCTGGTGAAGAGTTATGGAGTATTCCTACAAATGCGGCTACAGAAGTTGCTGCACTGCAAGCATACCCTATTGTTCTTATTGAAGATAACGACTCAGGAACTCAAGCTAATGCAGGAGACGAAACAGATAATGCATTTCAATTAGTATGGCGTTGTGGTACTGTAGAAGGACAAGGAGATACTACTCCTATGAATGCTCAGAATCTTATTGACCAGCAACCTTCACCTACACCTGATAGATATGTTGTAAATGTTTTATTTGATTTATCTATAGATAACTAAAAAATAATTATAAAAAGGAGTTACAAAGTAAAGATTACTTTCAACTCCTTTTTATTAGAACAAAGAAATCTTACTTATTTGTATATATTTATACTACTTTTATTGTTAAATTAACAACACTAGCAATTACTAAATGAATAAGAGCATAAGAGCAATAGGACTGAGTTTCTTTATTTTTCTATCTATTATTGGGAAAACTCAAGAATATAATTATGCACGACTTTCAATTATTTATGGAGGCGATATTCCTTTTAATTTTAAAACCATCGATAATTATAAAAACGGAATTAGAATAGACGAAGGTACAATCATAGGTATTACCTTAGTAGACAGCAATCAAGTTGAAGCAACTTTAGAAGGTTTCGATCTTCGATTTAGATCATTCAACGCTCAAGCGAATATCGAGGGAACTAACGGGAATTTACCCTTATCGACCATACAAGTAGAAGCTAATAACAATATTGGGCTACCAGCTCCCGATGCTAATTATAAAGGCTTACAATCTTTAAGCACAAGCTGGGTTAATTTAGTTGAGTATACACAAAACCCTGTTAGTCCTCCAGATTTTAACAATCTTGATTGGGCAAATCATCAAATAAAAATTTCGTACGAATGTGGAGTTGCCTCAAGTTTACTAGGTGCTGCCTCCGATTACTATTCTGTAGAAATAGAAATAGAATTAGTCCCTACAGGTCCTGGATTCTAATTATTTGAAACTAAAATGATGTTATTCATTACATCATCAAACTAATATACTAAACAAAATACGCATCGATGAAATATGTTCTAAACATATATTTCTTCTTACTATTTTTCTTGTTGACATATAGCTCTTCACTTATGTCACAAAACACAGAACCCTCTGATAGCAATCTCACATCAAATATTGAAGATATCTCTTTAACCTTTGTAAAAGATCATATCTCACAAACATCCGATTCATTATATTTTAATGTCATTAAAATTGATAACAACACTTCTAGTCCGATAAACGGGAAACTTACATTAACCCTTCCTTGTGGATTTCAACTTATTTCGCAAAATAACACATTACTAAATATTGAAGCTAATCAATCGTATTATTTTCCCATAAGAGCCTCTATTCCAACAGAAGTAGAGGGCGACAAAAGTTATCTTATAGTTGCTGATTTTAAAAGTAATAATAAATTTTATTCCAAAAATAATTATATTGAAATACCCGGCCAACGTAAATGGAAAATGTACATAGAACAAAAAAGCTTTTATGTAAGCGAGTATAACCAAATTGCCGATTTAAGTGTTCATCTACAAAATAAAGGTAATACAACAGAAATGATAAAACTTGATTTCAAAGTTGGACATTTTCTCGATATTATAGATTTACCTGATAATCAAAATTATTTATACGTAGAACTGCCACCACACGTAGACACATTAATAAAATATCCCGTAAGATATTTAGGAAATTACGATAACAATCCAGACTATAATAATATTTGGAAAGAATCAGCCATCACTATTAAAAGTTCTAATCAAATTTACCAACGAACTGATCATATCTATGTAAATGAGATGGAAAGTCAATTTGTAAATTATAAAGACCAAAGAGAAACGCCATTGAATCTAGAATTACAATTCAATAATTTACTTTCTGGGTCACCAGCAAGATATAATGCTTCTGTTTTTGGCACTATCCTTTTTCCAAAAGCAAAGGAAGTATCGTACCAATTCTCAGGACGAAATTTCATGTTTACACCATACACCAATCAAGAATTATCTTTAGAACAAAATGGATATTATGATGTCCGATATAGAGATAAAACTAAATTATTTGAGCTAGGAAGCCAAATTGGCAATTATTCATTGCACAACATATACGGGAAAGGGATAAAAGGAGAAATTAATCCTAACTCCAAAAATAAATTTAATTTCGCGGTTATTCAAGGCCGATTCCGACCCAATTATGCTGGGTCAGTAATGTATTCAAGAAAATTCAAGAAAAGTTTATCTACAAATATTGGGTTTACCTACGAAGACAATAATAGTATAAATTATGACGCCTACTCCCTTCAATTTGGTAGTGGGTTTTCGTTCTTAAAACATCATAGCTTAGGCTTACAATTACTTCTTACACAAACACAATTTAACAATGTAAATAACAATCCACTAAACCATCAAGACACATCAGTATTTGGACTTTCTTACCAAATATATTACGCATTAAGATTTCATAATCTTAATTTCCGAATTTCTAACACAAATAATTTACACAATTATATCACCAACAGTAATAATAACAGATGGAATGCTTACGGAAATTATAAAATTTCGGACAAAATAAATGCAAATTTTATTTATGATAGATCTAAAATATTAAGTACAAGATATCCAGAGCGTTTTACAAAAGATGCTAATTACAACATTAACGATGTTGGTCGATTAATCTTTGGGCATGCTGCTTCTCGGAAAATTTATTATATGTTTGGACCAATTTATAATGGAATATATCAACAAACATATAACACAAACAACTCTTACCAAAGCAATTACAAAAATGCTTATTATGCATTAAACTTTTCTACACGTTTTCGTTTATCTAAGAACAGATCCATTACTCCTAATGTTAATATTGGACTTTCTAACGCTGCTTTTTCGAATACCGATCCTAATTTACCTCAAATAATTGAAAAAAAGAATGTAAAAAGCATACGTGTTGGAATTAATTATTATAGTAAAATAATTCGGCTCAATGCTTATTACAATAATGGTCTTGCCGCAGTATCTCAACAGCAATTATTATTCGATGGAGATTGGATAAATTCTGAATCTATACAGATAAGACCACAAATAGAAAAACTTTTTATGAATAACACCATCAGGCTGTCTTCTTATGTAAATTACATTTATAGAATGCCTTCTGGAAGAGAAAGTGTTAATTTAAACTTAAGTTTAAATTTTTATTTAAAACATGGATGGACCTTTTATGGTTCTACAAATATCTATACGACTAGCCGAAACGATGCTGAAGTTGGGCGTATTACAAACAGAAACTTTAGTGTTTTTATTGGAATAAAAAAATCTATTGATATTGCTCAGCCAAGAATTAAATATTATGATTACGACTTTGTATTCTATCATGATCAAGATGGAAATAAAAAACTTGATGAAAACGAACGTGTTATTCCAAACATGATGATGAAACTTCAACGAGACAGGAAAGTGGAACAAAGGAAAAGTAATTTTATTGAAATGGATTTAGTTTCTGATGCCGAAGG
>JAMOQL010000291.1 GCA_027064025.1 Bacteroidales bacterium | reverse complement strand
CCGTAAAATTGCTGATGAATTTACAATATCGAACCCAGACAAACCACGCTTTGTAGCAGGCTCTATTGGGCCAACCAATCGTTCGGCATCGATGTCGCCAGATGTTAACAATCCTGGTTTTAGAGCAAAAACTTACGATGATTTTCACCAAGCCTACTACAATCAAATAATAGGACTAATAGAAGGTGGTGTAGATGTGCTATTAATAGAAACTGTTTTTGATACACTAAACGCAAAAGCAGCTCTGTTAGCAGCAAATGATGCAATGATAAAGCTTGATAAGAAAATACCTGTAATGGTTTCTGGTACAATCACCGATAATTCAGGAAGGACTCTAAGCGGGCAAACTGCCGAAGCATTTTTAACCTCACTTTCGCATGTAGATTTATTGAGTATAGGATTCAACTGTGCTATGGGAGCCGAACAAATGCAACCCTATTTAAAAGAACTATCGGAAAAATCGAACTTTAATATTTCGGCTTATCCTAATGCTGGTTTACCCAACGAGTTTGGAGAATATGACGAAACGCCTTTAATTATGGCTAAAAAAATGGAAAATATTGTTTCTGATCATTCGGTCAATATTATTGGAGGTTGTTGTGGAACTTCGCCCGAGCATATTCGTAAATTTGCACAAATTGCAGCAAAAAGTAATGCCCGAATTATTCCGAATGTCAAAACTAAAACACAACTGTCAGGTTTAGAAACCCTTAGCGTTAATAAAAAAAATAACTTCATCAATATTGGAGAACGTACTAATGTTGCAGGCTCACGAAAATTTGCACGTTTAATTCGAGAAAAAAAATACGAAGAAGCACTCTCTGTTGCACGTCAGCAAGTTGAAAATGGAGCACAAATTATCGATATTAATTTAGACGATGCTATGCTCGATGCCAAAAAAGAAATGGTAATCTTTTTAAATCTTTTGGCCGCAGAGCCCGATATTGCCAAAGTACCTATTATGCTTGACAGTTCCGACTTCGGTGTAATCGAAGCAGGTCTAAAATGTATTCAAGGCAAGGCCATCGTCAATTCAATATCTTTAAAAGAAGGCAAAAAAGCATTTATTAATCATGCAACAAAAATAAAAAATTATGGTGCAGCAGTAGTCGTTATGGCTTTCGACGAAGCAGGCCAAGCGGTAACTTTCGACGACAAAATTAGAATTGCAAAAGAAGCCTATCATATTTTAGTAAACGAAGTAAAATTCAATCCCGCAGATATTATTTTCGATGTCAATATTTTAACTATTGCAACGGGGATGGCTGAACACAACAACTATGCAGTCGATTTTATTCGTGCAGTAGAATGGATCAAAAATAATCTTCCACATGCCAAAACTTCTGGTGGAATTAGCAACCTATCCTTCTCGTTTAGAGGAAACAATACGGTACGCGAAGCTATGCATTCCGTATTTTTATATTTTGCCGTTAAATCGGGCTTAGATATGGGGATTGTAAATGCAGGCATGTTGCAAGTTTACGACGATATTCAACCAGAACTAAAAGACTTATGCGAACGCGTTATTTTTAACAAAGACAATAAAGCTGCTGACGAACTTATTTCGTTTGCTGAGAGTGTGCAAACAGACGGAAAACAAGAAGAAAAAATTCAAGAATGGAGAACAGCAGATTTAAAAACACGGTTAATCTATGCTTTAAAAAAGGGAATTAGTGATTTCTTAGAACCCGATTTAGAAGAAGCCAGAAAAAAGTATAATTTTTCTTTAGAAATTATCGAAGGTCCACTAATGGACGGCATGAACCTAGTCGGTGATTTGTTTGGTGAGGGAAAAATGTTTTTGCCACAAGTAGTTAAAACAGCTCGTGTCATGAAAAAAGCAGTTGCTATTCTAATGCCTTATGTAGAAGCCGAAAAAAAGGTTGGGACAAGTAGTAATAATGGTACACTTGTGATGGCAACCGTAAAAGGTGATGTACACGATATTGGAAAAAATATTGCTTCGGTAGTTCTATCTTGCAACAATTATGAGATTATAGATTTAGGCGTAATGATAGAATCTAAACACATCATATCTAAAGCAAAAGAATTAAAGGCGGACTTTATCGGATTAAGCGGCTTGATTACTCCTTCGTTAAAAGAAATGGTAAATATTGCTGAACAGATGCAAAAACAAGGATTTACCATACCTTTACTGATTAGTGGTGCAACAACTTCTAAAATTCATACCGCTGTTAAAATTGCTCCTAAATACGACTATCCAGTAGTGTATGTAAAAGACGCATCGGAAAGTGTAAAATTGGTAACCCAATTAAAAAATAATTATGATGAGTATTTTGAACAACTAAAAATCGAACAAGAAGAATTACGTAGACAACATTACGAAAAAAATATTGAATATATTTCTTTAGAAAAAGCTCGAAACAATGCTTTTACAATAGATTGGGACAACGAAAATATCTCTAAACCTCATTTTTTAGGGATAAAAGATTTTATCGATTACCCAATTTCTGAGATTGCAGATTATTTAGATTGGACATATTTCTTCTTAAATTGGGGAATTAAAGGTCGATTCCCTGCTGTTCTATCTCATCCAAAGAAAGGAAAAGAAGCCTCCAAACTCTTCGAAGATGGTAAAAAAATGTTAGCAGAAATAATTAATAAAAAAATGCTAAAAGCCAATGCTAGTATTGGAATCTTCCCTGCAAATTCTGTTAATGAAAATGTTGAAATTTATGCAGATGAAAAAAGAGAAAAGATAATCAAGCAATATCATTTTTTACGTCAACAACAAGCCCAAACCGATTCTGGGTTCAACTTATCTTTATCAGATTTTATTGCTCCTAAATCGAGTAATAAAGCCGACTATATTGGTAGTTTTGTTGCTACAGCAGGCATCGGCATCGAACAGCATATTGCCGAGTATAATAAAAACAATGACGATTACTCCTCAATTATGCTAAAAACTTTGGCCGACCGATTAGCCGAAGCTTTTGCCGAATTATTGCATCGGAAAGTACGAAAAGAGATTTGGGCTTATTCATCCAACGAGAATTTAAATAACAATGAATTAATCAAAGAAAAATACATAGGAATCCGTCCTGCAATTGGATTTCCGGCCAACCCAGATCACACCGAAAAAGAAATTTTGTTCGAACTTTTAGATGCTACTAAAAAAACGGGTATAAACCTAACAAGTAGTAAGGCAATGAATCCTGCGGCAAGTGTTTCAGGCTTGTACTTTGCCCATCCAAAGTCTAAATATTTTATGGTTGGTAATATTCAAAATGACCAAAAAGAAGAATACTGTAAAAGTAAAAATTGGACTTGTGATGAATTTGATAAATGGTTAGATTAATTCTGCCCCATTTGAGTATTAAAACAATTACAATTCATCGTAATTGTTTATTTCATTAACCTACTCCTATGCAAACAGATACAAATTATCTTTATTTCACTTTAACCCTGTTGGGTTAATAATACTAAAAATCGGCTCTAAATAAAAAAAATTAGAGCCGATTTCTTAATAACAAATTCTTACTTTTTAAAAATATAACGAGTAATAAAAATTCCATTACCATCACCCTTTCCTGCGTCACTCTCTACTGCAGAACTTACAAAAGCAAGCTCCCAGCCATCTTTTACTAAATCGTTAATTTTTTGTGAAATTAAAGCGTCATTAGAAGCAATATTCTGAAAATTAATACCAACTCCAGAATAAAAATTCAATAACATGGTCTCATCATATTCTTCAATTTTCATATCTTTTCTAGAAGGCTTGTGTTTATCTTTTCCTGCAGCAGTATTGTGTTGAGCTTTATCTGCAACACTTACATCTTGTTTAGCTTCAATAATCCTTGAACGACCAAGACCCATTGGCACAACAGATTCTACTGTAGTTAATACTTTATACTCCTGTGCACTTGAGAATAAAGAGAAAGTCAAAGCGAGCAATAATAGTCCTAAATTTTTCATATTTATATATTTTAATTATTAATAATTAATACAAGATACAAATATTCATTGAAAAGACTTATTATTGAGTCTATTTTTCTCCCCAATAAATACTTGCGATACCAAAACTAACAGGATATTGTTTGACATTCTTGTAACCCGTTTGAGTCATGATATCTAAAAATTCTTGACCGTCTGGAAATTCTTGAACTGACTCTGGAAGATAAGTATAGGCCGATGCGTCTTTTGAAATTAGTTTACCAATGAGAGGCAAAATATTTAAAAAGTAAAAATTATAAAATTGTTTTATTGGAAATTTACGAGGTTTCGAAAACTCTAAGATAACAACTTGTCCCGAAGGCTTTAATACTCGATTCATTTCTGCCAAGCCTTTCTCTAAATGCTCAAAATTACGAACACCAAACCCAACAGTAATAGCGTCAAAACTATTATCCTCGTGTTTAATATCTTCGGCATCGCCTAATTCAAAAGAAATAATATCTTGTAGCCCCTTCTTTTTAATTTTTTCGACACCTACATTTAACATGCCTTCCGAAATATCTGATCCAATTATTTTTTCTGGGTTCAATTTCAATCCTGCCAAAGCAAAATCGCCTGTTCCCGATGCAATATCTAAAAGTGATTTTACAGGTCGATTGTTTAAAAGACGAATGGCTTTCTTACGCCAAATTTTATCAATACCCATCGATAAAAGATGATTTAAAAAATCGTAACGTGCAGAGATATTATTAAACATCTGTGCAACTTGCTTTTTCTTATTGTCAGAATTTTCTTTGTAAGGGAGTGCCAAATCAAAAGTTGAAAGGTTAAAAAAAATTGGAAGAAATTTCATCCTCCAACCTTCATTTTAATATTTAATTATTTTTCTAATATATTTTCTAGAACAGTGTCGTAAGAGGCTTTATAATCGGCTACAAAGCCAAACGAAATATCATCGATTCTGATTTCTTGCTTAGTAACATGTCCAAGTATTGTAAATGGAGCACCTTGCTTACGCATAAAATCAATAAAATTATCTTCCTGCGACTTAGAAACGGTTACTACAACTCTACCTTGTGCCTCTCCAAATAGAAAAGCATCTTTACGAATCTCGGCATCGGTTGTAATATCAAAACCTAAATCGTTTTGCATAGACGACTCTAATAAAGTAGTAAATAATCCACCATCCGAAACATCGTGTGCAGAATGTACTAATTTATTTTTAATTAACCCTTTAACAGCTTCCTGCATTAAATATTCTTCGTCTAAATTAAAGTAAGGAACTGGTGACGCATCTATTTTATGTTCCGAAACTAAGTATTGTGAAGATGCTATATCGTTCTGAGATTGACCTATCAGAAAAATGACATGACCTTTTTTCTTAAAACTTAAAGCTGTTGCATTCTTTTTATCCATTGTTCCAATCATTCCAATAGCTGGAGTTGGGAAAACGGGTTCTATTTTACCATCGATAGATGTTTGATTATAAAAACTTACATTACCTCCTGTAACGGGTGTTCCGAACATTTTACAAGCAGAACT
>JAMOQL010000290.1 GCA_027064025.1 Bacteroidales bacterium | reverse complement strand
ACGATAGATTGGATTACAATTTTGATATTACTGACGAAATAAATATCCCAACTGGAAAATACTGGATGTATCAATATGAAATACAATTCGAGACTTACCATGCCCGTAGAATCTGGATAGAACTCCTATACAAACAGGGCGATTTCTATACAGGAACCATCCAAACTATTGAAAATTCTTTGGGAATAAACATCAACAAACATCTTAATATCAGCGAAGAATATGTTTGGAACAAAGCAAAATTGCCAGAAGGTAATATTACAACTCATGAATTAGCATCTTACTTAAACTATGCTTTTAATACAAAACTTAATTTCTCTGTATTTGGTCAATTCAATACTTTAGATGAAATAATGATATATAATATTCGGATGCATTTAATTCCTAAAATTGGTCAGGATCTATATTTTGTTTATAATATTGGATACGAGGAGCCAATCAAACAAATTGATTACTTGAAACCAACAACAACAAGTACTGTCGTAAAATTTATTTATAGAATTACTTTCTAATTCCATTCGGGATATTTTATTTTGAAACTAATTCTTTGCTTTTTCGAGCGCAGCCTATTTGTCATGTCGACCTTATGGAGACATCTTCTGTTTTAATAATGCTGGGATATCTCCATTTCGCTTTGCTCCAGTCGATATGACAAAAGAGGAATGCTTCGATCTAGTTGAAATGATAAGGTATTTTGTTTTAGTTCGGTGTAAACAAGAGTTTTATTTTGAGTACTGTAATTATTTATAAGATTTCTTTTTAATCTTTATTTGGAATATTTCATCTTGAGATAACTCCTTTGTCATTTCGAGCGTAGTCGAGAAATCTATCAGCATAATTGGGTGTACAAAAAAAGCATCCCAACAAAAGTTGAAATGCTTAAATATGCTAAAGAGAATCCTTTTTCTTAGATAGCTTCTGTCTCCATCACCTTAGCTAATAAATCGCCATAAGGGATAAACAAAAACTTTTTGCCTTCGAAATCGACTTCTGTTCCTGTAAACTTCTTATAGAAAACCATATCGCCTGCAGCAATTCCTACATTTTCGATATCGCCTAAAGCCACTACTTTAGCAAATTCTGGTTTCTCTTGTGCAGAGTCAGGAATAATTAATCCTGAAGCTGTTTTTTGTTCTTTTTCTTGGATAATCTCTAAAAGAACATTATCGTTTAATGGTTGTAATTCTTTCATCTTTTATTTAGACTTTTAGATTATAGACTTAAGACACTTAGACCTAAGACTAAAATATCTTGTTATTTATTACATTATTACATATGGAAGTGAAGTAATCTATTTGCTTTTAGCAGGAAATTGCTTCGTCCCTCGCAATGACAAGTTTTTTTTTATAAAATCTGTCAAGGACAGTTATTCAATATTCAATAATTTATTAATTTTAATTCTATCGAAACCCATCACTATTTGTCCTGCAATATCGGTTTGCGGAACCCCCTGTTGTCCACTACGTTTCACCATAGCTTCTGCCGCTTTTTGATCTTTCGACACATCGATGTCTTTATATCTAATGCCTTTTTCGTCGAAATATTTTTTTATTTGTGTGCAATAAGTACAAGTTGGAGTGCTGTACACTGTTACTCGCTTCTGTACTTTTTCTCCTCCACCATCAGGTTTAGCCGAATAAATAGTTTCCGAAAATAAAGACTTGTAATAAGCTACACCATTGCAGCCTTTGTTCACATTCACAAAATTCTCGTTCTCGAAAATCATTAAAGTTGGCACTGATGTTACCGCATATTCTGTATGAATATCACGAACTAAACTTACATCAGCTACAAATACCTCTGCATCTTTTACCAAACCCGCTTTAACCGAATTGTAAGCACAGTCGCTTATCTCAGAACCTTTTTTATACAAAAGACAATAAGCTTTCTTTGTGCCTTTTAAGCCTTCGATTAATTCCTTATGTGATTGAATTTCTTTCATTGTAATATATTCGTCATTGCGAACAAGAAACGAGTGTGGTAATCTTTCGTTAATCTAAAAAGTATTACTTCGTTTCGCTCGCAATGACATTAAATATGGTTTTCTTACATCATTCCTGGCATTCCACCACCCATTCCTGGCATTCCACCACCCATTGGAGGCATTTCTGGAGCATCTGATTTTTCTTCTACAATAACACATTCTGTAGTTAAAAACATACCAGCAATAGAAGCTGCATTCTCAAGTGCTACACGAGTTACTTTTTTAGGATCTACAACTCCGGCCTCAAATAAATTCTCATATTTATTTGATCTTGCATTGTATCCAAAATCGCCTTTCCCCTCTTTTACTTTCTGAACGATAACCGAACCTTCTAGACCCGCATTTTCAACAATCTGACGCATAGGCTCTTCGATAGCTCTTTTTACAATTTCAATACCTGTTGTTTCGTCTTCGTAATCGCCTTTTAAACCCTCAAGAGTTTCTGTAGCACGAATTAAAGCAACGCCTCCACCAGGAATAATTCCTTCCTCGACAGCTGCACGAGTAGCAGAAAGGGCATCTTCTACTCTATCTTTTTTCTCTTTCATTTCAACCTCAGTTGTAGCTCCTACATACAAAACAGCTACTCCACCAGCTAATTTAGCTAAACGCTCTTGCATTTTTTCTTTATCGTACTCCGAAGTAGAAATTTCCATTTGCTTACGAATCTGAGATACACGAGCATCTATATTCTCTTTTGCTCCAGTCCCGTTAACTACAGTTGTATTTTCTTTATCAATAACTACTTTCTCACACTGTCCACACATTTCGAGAGTAGCCCCTTCCATAGTTAAGCCTTTCTCTTCAGAAATAACAGTTCCATTAGTTAAGATAGCGATATCTTCAAGAATTTCTTTTCTTCTGTCGCCAAACCCAGGAGCTTTAACAGCTGCAACTTTTAACTGACCTCTTAAACGATTTACAACTAAAGTAGCTAAAGCTTCTCCGTCGATATCTTCAGCAATAATTAACAAAGGACGACCCGCTTGAGCTGCAGGCTCTAAAATTGGCATTAAGTCCTTCATTGTAGAAATTTTCTTGTCTGTTAAAAGAACATATGGATTTTCTAAAACCGCATTCATTTTTTCTGCATCGGTAATAAAATAAGGAGATAAATATCCTCTATCGAACTGCATTCCTTCAACAACTTCAACAGTTGTATCTGTTCCTTTGGCCTCTTCTACTGTGATAACACCATCGTTTTTAACCTTAGCCATTGCCTCAGCTATTAAAGCCCCTATTACTTTGTCTCCATTTGCAGAAACAGTTGCAATTTGCTCAATCTTTTTATTATCATCGCCAACAACTTTAGATTGTTCATCTAGACTTTCCTTAACTTTTGCAACTGCTTTATCGATACCTCTTTTCAAATCCATTGGATTTGCACCTGCAGTAACATTTTTTAATCCTACCGAAACAATTGACTGAGCTAATACAGTTGCTGTTGTAGTTCCATCACCTGCATCATCGTTAGTTTTAGAAGCCACTTCTTTAACCATCTGTGCTCCAAGATTAGCATAAGTATCTGCCAACTCTATTTCTTTAGCAACTGTTACCCCATCTTTAGTAATCTGTGGTGCTCCAAACTGTCTGTCAATAACTACATTTCTTCCTTTTGGACCTAAAGTTACTTTTACTGCGTCCGCTAATTGGTCAACGCCTTTTTTAAGCAAGTCTCTTGCTTCAATGTCGAATTTTATTTCTTTTGCCATTTTATTTTAATTTTTAGACTTTAGTCTATATTTTTAATATACTGATTAAATTATTCTTTTAAAGTGTAGCAAGGATATCAGCTAAATCTAGCATAATATAATTCTTACTATCGATATTTAATTCTGTTCCCGTAAATTTTGCATACAAAACAGTATCGCCTTCTTTTACAACTTTCACTTGCTCACCTATCGCAATCACTTTAGCTTGCAACGGTTTTTCTTGTGCAGAATCGGGGATAATTAAGCCTGACGCTGTTTTTGTTTCAGCTTCTATTTGCTCAATTAAGACTCGTTCGCCTAAAGGTTTTATATTCATTTTTTTAAATTAAGTTAATAAATTAATAATATCAGGCTTCGCCTTTTTCAAATTCTTTGCCACTAAGGTCTAGAAGTTCTTTATTATTTATTTTCGTTATTTATATCATTGATTATCAAAAAGATGACACTTAACTCAGGGGGTGTTACAAAACTGACAATTTGAAAGTGAAATATTTTTTTGGTGACAAAAAGGCATAAAAAAGCCAACTAGTAATAACTAATTGGCTTTTAATAAAATTTAAACCTATTCTATAAATTATCTAACACGGCGGTTAAATCAGCATCTGAAATTGCTTGCAAAGTGATTGGGACTGTCCCAGAAGCTACAATTATTGAACTTATTTCGGTATAAAATAATTGATTGCTTGAATTGATAGCAATAGCAATAATCTTAGCATCTGTACTATCTTGAATCCCTGCAGTTGACAAGTTATAAGCTTGAATCAAAGATTTATATTTTGGAAGATATATAAACAATCCCACATTTGTTAAATCATCATCTTCTGAACTAAAAGTCAAACTATTAAATCCTAAATGTTCTTTACCACAATTTACCCAACCTAACTTTCCAATATTTGCAAGATGTCCATCTATTGTCGCTGTAAAATATAAATCGCCAGAGTTTCCTCCAATAGAAGTTACATTGGTTGTCCAATCCGTATACGTTGCTACATCGTTACCATAATAAACTTTCATATCATTTCGTGTACTATCACTTGGCATCTCAATAGCAAAAGTTTTGTTAGGCTTTAACAATAATTCTTGCATAACTCCACTCGCATCAGCTTTATAAGCCCTAACCCAAATTTCGCCTTCCGCTTCTAGCACCTTAACTCCTGCAACAGTAGGCATCTGATAATAAATCATATCTTTAGCAGAATACAATTCAATTAGTTTTACAGTAAAAGGCCATTCCACATCACTACTATCAGGAAACATTAATAAGTCTTTCGATATCCATATTTTGGTACTATCATGCCCAACGATAGGAGCTACTCCAGAGGTATCGATCACAAATTCTTGTTCATCAACCTTTTTAGTATCAAAATAAGTTGACACAGACTCGTATGAATTTAACTGTGGCGTTGGTTCTATTCGCTCTCGAGAACAAGAACTAAGATTAAGCACTAATACCAGAACGCTAGAAACAAGCAAACTAACTACTAATATTTTTTTCATATTTAATGGTTTTATATTAATTATTTAAAAGACTCAATAAAAGGATAAATAGTTGCAAATTAATTGTAAGCAGGACAATGCATAGCCGACCGTTTCTTTCGACCTCCTCCATTATTTCCAACCCCTCTTTTATTACAGCCACCAAATACGTACATAATACCAATTCTAAAATTAGTTTCTTTCCAATTTCCATTATATCTAAATTCTGAAAAAGGTCTCCAACAGCCCGTATTTTTAACAATACCGGCGCCGCCTTCCGATGCCCAATTTCCATATTGAGCATCCTTCATTAAAGACGTTTCTACATTCAACCATCCATTATATGCACCATGTGCCAATAAATAGAAACTATAACTCTTAATCTTAAAGATATTTAACTCCAACCCTAAGCCAGCATAATATTCATGAATCTTGTTAAACGATGGATAATAAGCAACTTGAGGAATCAATCTAAATGTACTAGACGGTTTTAAATTTAATCGAAACCCCGCCCCAAAACTCTCTGTTTGTAGATTATACATAGCAGATAGTCCGATACCAATTCCTCCTGCTTTAGCATGAAATACAAAAGATAAAGACAAGAAAATAATTATAAGATATTTCTTCATTTTTCTTTGATTATTAATTGAGAATGCCAAAAATAAGAAACTTTAAGCTCAAAAGTCCTTGAATACAAAAATTATTCTAAAATAATTAACACATCAAAAAATCCTAACTTTTAATCGAAAACAAACAATTAACAAATGATTCTTATCATAATCAAGAATTTTATATTATATAACATAACTAGTATTATTGTAAATAGAAAACTAACCGCTAAATTTGTTCTCTTTGATCCCAAAAACAGGTTATTTTATCCAAAAGGTTTCAAAAATTATTTTTAACATAATTTATTAATTTACATAACTAAAATTTAAACATTATGAGTGGATTTGTATCTTCTTCGATAGGAAAGAAGTTCTTCATGAGTATTACAGGATTATTCCTAGTAATGTTCTTGTTGGTACACTTAACAGCCAATTTGGCCTTGTTACTTGGACCCGATGCGTTTAATGTGGTGTCCCATTTCATGGGTACTAACCCCATTATTCAAATTGTGCAACCCTTATTAGCAATAGGATTTGCAGTGCATATTATTTATGCATCAATCCTCACCCTTCAAAACCAGAAGGCTCGAGGTTCAGAAAATTATTCTACGGTTACCAACTCACACCAGAGTTCTTGGGCATCGAAGAACATGTACATTTTAGGTACAGTAATATTTTCATTCTTAGTATTACACTTAATTAACTTCTTCTGGAAGATTAAAGTTACAGGTTCTCCTTTATTAAACGAAGTAAATGTTGATGGAGAAATGATGGAAAATGCATATGCTTTAGTAGCAGGATTATTTACAGATGCTTCTTTAGGACTAGCGTATTCAATTATTTATGTGATTGGAGCAATTGCTTTAGGATTTCACTTAACCCACGGTTTTTGGTCAGCTTTCCAAACTATTGGATTTTCTAATGACGCTTGGAGAAAAAGATTATCAGTTATTGGCTACCTTTTTGCTTTCTTAGTAGGTGGTGGTTTTGCCATAATTCCTATTTTTTTAATGCTATTTGCATAATAATTAACCTTCCTTGAAGATCTATTACAATAATGATTTAACAAGGTTTTAAAGATTTTTAAACAGATGAAATTAGATTCTAAAATACCTGAAGGATTAGTAGCTGAGAAATGGAATAATTACAAAGCTCACCAAAATTTGGTAAATCCTGCAAATAAAAGAAAACTAGATATTATTATGGTTGGTACTGGACTAGCTGGAGGCGCTGCCGCAGCAAGTTTAGGCGAACTTGGATTTAATGTTAAAGTTTTTTGTTATCAAGACTCCCCTCGTAGAGCACACTCTATTGCTGCTCAAGGAGGTATCAACGCCGCAAAGAATTACCCTAACGATGGTGATTCTATTTATAGATTATTTTATGACACTGTAAAAGGTGGTGATTATAGAGCTCGGGAATCCAACGTTTATCGCTTGGCACAAGTGTCTAACGATATTATTGACCAATGTGTAGCTCAAGGAGTTCCTTTTGCTCGTGAATATGGTGGTTTGCTTGACAATCGTTCGTTCGGTGGTGCTCAAGTTAGTCGTACTTTTTACGCACGTGGCCAAACAGGACAGCAATTATTATTAGGTGCTTACGGAGCACTTAATCGTCAAATCGAAGCTAAAACTTGTACAATGTACAACAGAACCGAAATGATGGACTTAGTTGTTGTTGACGGAAAAGCAAGAGGAATTATTACCCGTAATTTAGTTTCTGGCGAAATAGAAGCCCATTTTGGACATGCTGTAGTACTAGCAACTGGAGGATACGGAAACACTTTCTTCTTATCTACAAACGCTATGGGTTCAAACGGTTCTGCAGCAGTTAAAGCATACCGTAAAGGAGCTTGCTTTGCAAATCCTTGTTACGTACAAATTCACCCAACTTGTATTCCTGTTCACGGAGACTTCCAATCAAAATTAACTTTGATGTCTGAGTCACTTCGTAATGATGGACGTATTTGGGTTCCAAAAAATATTGAAGATTCTGTGGCAATTCGTGAAGGCAAGAAAAAGCCTACCGATTTATCAGAAGAGGAAAGAGATTATTACTTAGAAAGAAGATACCCTGCTTTTGGTAACTTAGTTCCAAGAGATGTTGCTTCTCGTGCAGCCAAGGAACGTTGCGATGCTGGTTACGGCGTTGGAACAGGACAAGCGGTTTTCTTAGATTTTAAAACTGCTATCGGAAGGTTGGGCGAAGATAAAATTCGTGAACGTTATGGAAACTTATTCCAAATGTACGAGAAAATTGTCGACGAAAATCCTTACAAAACACCAATGATGATTTACCCTGCAATTCACTACACAATGGGTGGTGTTTGGGTTGATTACGAATTACAAACTACAATTCCTGGTTTGTTCGTTGCTGGAGAGGCTAATTTCTCCGATCACGGAGCAAATAGACTTGGAGCTTCGGCCTTAATGCAAGGTTTAGCCGATGGTTATTTTGTATTACCTTATACTATTCAAAACTATTTAGCAGACGAAATTCACACACCACGTATGAACGTAGATGAGCAAAAAGAATTTATAGCTGCTAAAAATGATGTTGTAAGTCACATCGAAAAACTAATGAATATCAAAGGTTCACGTTCTGTAGATTCTATTCACAAACAATTAGGTCACATTATGTGGGATAATGTTGGAATGGCAAGAAATGAGGCTGGTCTTAAAAAAGCTATTAAAGAAATTTCTGCATTAAGAAAAGAATTTTGGAAAGATGTTAAGGTTCCTGGTGAGGCCAATGCCATGAATCCTGAATTAGAAAAAGCTAACAGAGTTGCTGATTTCTTAGAATTAGGAGAATTAATGGCGAGAGATGCTTTGCACAGAAACGAATCTTGTGGAGGTCATTTCCGTGAAGAATATCAAACTGGCGAGGGTGAAGCTTTACGTGATGATAAAAATTTCACATATGTTGCTGCTTGGGAATATAAAGGAGCCGATGTTGAGCCAGAATTACATAAAGAGGATTTGGCATACGAAGCTATCGAAGTAAAAGTTAGAAATTATAAGTAATCTCAAAATTTACAAAAAATGGATTTAAAATTAAAAATATGGCGTCAGAAAGATGCAAATTCTAAAGGTGGATTTGAGAATTATGACGTAAAAAACATAACAAAAGACTCTTCATTTTTAGAAATGTTAGATGTTCTTAATGAGCAATTATTAAACGAAGGTGTAGAACCTGTTGCATTCGATCACGATTGTCGTGAAGGGATTTGTGGTATGTGTTCTTTATTTGTTGATGGACGTGCTCATGGACCAGATACCGAAATTACAACTTGCCAATTACACATGCGTAAATTTAACGATGGTGACACAATTACTATCGAACCTTGGCGATCGGGTGGTTTCCCAATCATTAAAGATTTAATGGTAGACCGTTCTGCATACGACAAAATTCTACAAGCTGGAGGATATGTTTCTATTAATACAGGCGGTGTACCAGATGGTAATGCTATTCCAATCTCAAAAATTGACTCTGACGAGGCTATGGATGCGGCTGCTTGTGTAGGATGTGGAGCTTGTGTAGCTACATGCAAAAACTCGTCTGCAATGTTATTCGTTTCTTCAAAAGTGTCTCAATTAGCTTTATTACCTCAAGGGAAAGTAGAAGGTCAACGAAGAGCGAAAGCAATGGTTGCTAAAATGGACGAATTAGGTTTTGGTAACTGTACTAACACTGGAGCTTGTGAAATTGAATGTCCTAAAGGAATCTCAATATCACACATTGCCCGTATGAACAGAGAATTTTTATTTGCAACTTGTAAAGAGTAGTCAATAATTCTAAATAACATAAAAAGGAAACTCCGATGGAGTTTCCTTTTTTTATATCAATAAAAACACGGATACTTTTTATTTTATATCAGCCATTTAAAGTAGTATTTTGTATTATTATCCCTTAATGTTTATCTTCTTCTTTTAATTAATCTATGACTATATAATTGCTCTTCCTACTTTAAAAAGCTCATCATCAAATTTAATTCCTCCAAAAATTATTGATTTAGAAAAATAATTAATTCTAATGTATTAGCAATCCACAGTTCGTCTTCTAGCCGTTTATTTTTTACTAAAAACACTCTCATTATCTAATATAGATAAAATTATTTTCACTTATATATTAAAAAGACAGCAATTAATCGTAATTATTTACAACTTTCCAGCGATGGTGCAAACTTTCTTTTTCTGAATCATTTCGCCATCGGAATGTACAAATTCAAAAACTACAATATAAATTCCTAAGGGTGATGATTTGCCTTCAGTATCTCTACCGTCCCATGTCCACTGACCTCGTTTACCTGTAAACTCATTAGTAACTAAATCTAAAATAAACTGACCTTTAGAGTTATAAATTTTAACGTTGGCAGAATAACCGCTTTTCTCTAATTCATAATTAATAATCAAATAGTCGTGATAACCATCCATATCAGGGGAAAAAGTTTCAGATTCAAAACTAATAATATCAGCACCTTCTTCACCTATTTCTGAATATTGAGAATTCTCGTAAGTTGGTGTTCCAAAACCAGAGGTTTGCGATGCCGATTGCCAAGCCGAAGTAGACAAACCAGAAGTTGCTGAATTGATTTTCTCCAAACTAACCCCTTCATTCTTGGCTAAAATAGGATTATGATAATCTTCCATATAATGAGCCTCGTCGATTTGCTTATCCCCTTTGTTCAAGATAAAAATATAATCTTCGGTGGACGATAAGGTTGGCATTTCTTCAGTTTGATATAAGCGAAGAGGATTCTTAACATAGAATTGCTCTAAAATATTTGCTTTATCTTTTGTTAACACAAAATAATCTTCTGGGAAAACAACAATTGGTTCTGAAAATAATGATGATTTTGCTGAAATCTTATCTCCATCTAAAATCCCCAATTTAATCTCACTTAAATCAATAATTTTTTCAGACTGATTGTAACATTCTATAAATGTTTTATTTGCACCCTCAGGATTAAAAAATATTTCATTGATTACAAGATCATTACTATCAACCTTAAAAGGAATTCCCATTTTAAAAAATGATGGAATTTCTAAAAAATCTCCAGCACAAGTAGTAATACTATCCCTTATTTCAAGATTATAAACTTGGTTTTCTTGAAACGAATTAGAAAAATATAATTTAATTATATCGTGTCCCGCTTTATAAATTACTGAGTCTGGATACTGCTCGTTAATAATAAACCCTTCTACATTGGGTAAATAATCTACCGACAACAATTTATTGAATCGTATGGTGAGCGATATACTATCATTAAAATAAGCATTCTCAATTGTTAAATCTATATTATCAGGATTGACTATCCCTGAAGAATTTGCACTTGTTGGTGTGCCAAATCCCCTTTCTTCGCTTGCGGAATGCCATGACTGAGGACATAGTCCATCATTTTCCGGATTTGTCTTTTCCAATGCAACACCATCAAATGTAGTCAAACTAGGATTCTGATATATTTCATCGTAATAAACTTCATCAAGAATCTGATTGCCTCTATTTAGAATGTAGATTCTATCTTTAGTAGTCGATAACGACAGAAATTGATCGGTATTAAAAACATGATCAGGATATGCTACAACACGTTTATCGATAACAACATTCCTATTTTTGGTTAGAACAAAATATTGATGAGGGAAAACAACTAATGGAATATCGGAAATAAAATCCTTCATTACAATTACTCCATCATCCCATAAGCCTAATTTCATCTCTTGCAAATCGAGTATCTTATCACTTTGATTATAAAATTCGATATATTTTTCCTCATCGGATTTTGGATTAAATAATATTTCGTTAAAAATAATATCGTTACTATCGACCAAAAGTGGCAGACCTAAATTAAAACTAGAAGGGATGGTTAAGTAAGTTTCGTTACAACTTTTTAAGGTATCCGTTATTTGAAGTTGATAAACCACATTCGTATCAAAATTATTCACAAAAGTCATCGAAATATATTGAGTCCCAATAAGATATTGAATTTCGTATGGATTATCTTGATTAATCGTAAAACCCAAAGCATTAGGAGTATAATAAGGCGATAACATTTTATTTAGTTCCAAAACCACCTTATTAGAATCGGATAAATAAGCGTGAGAAATTTCTAAGTCTGGATTTTCAACAGTTTGACCATAAACTGAATTAATAGCTCCTGGAGTCCCTCCCACGGTACTTAAAGAAGATGCCCAATTATTCGACATATTACATGGTTGCAACAAATCAATCATTTCTACAGACCAACCTCCACTTTTTTTATAGCTTTCAGCATGCCAATCGCTTCTGTAATTTACTTGATGTATCCAATTCCCTTGAGGAGAAGATAAACTTAAACTTGCTGAAGAATTACCGATAGAACCAAAATCCATTTCTATTTTATTGATAGATTCGTCATATAAATTAGCAGTTCCATTTGGGATAACCAAAAGGTACGAGTTAGCCACAATATCAACATTAGGAAAGTTATAAGTAGAATTTCCATTTTTTAATTTCCACCCTCTTAAACTTATTGGAAAATTTTTAGAATTATAAATCTCAAAATATTCATTTTCGGATAAATAAACAACGGGGTCGGGGTCAGCCATTATCTCATCAATAATTAAACTAAAAGGTTCTGGAGTATAATAAACCAGCTGAACATTTTGTTCACCCTCTATTGTATTTCCATCTGTATCAGAAATATTTTGATACTTTAAATTCATAATTTGGGCAAAAGGGAAATCATTAGCAAAATGCAATATTATTACTCCCTGATAAACTTGAGAATTATCAATATACTGAGGATTTATTGTGCCATCGAGAATAAAGTCGGACAATTGATATGAATTTGAATCTAACATATCATCTAGATTCATCTGAATGGTTGTAGCATCAATTACTTCTGCATAATCTAATTCTGGTGGAGTTACATCTGGCACATAGGTAGATAAATACATTTTCAAACTGCCATCGTTTATTCGCCAAGAACCCGTCGAGCCTTCAGTATTATAACCATACCAACGAAGATAAAAACTACTTTGAGGCATAATTTGCAACTGTAAGTTTTGTAAAGAAGTATCTCTCTCCAAGTCGTTGTCTGGTATATTTACAATACCTAAAGAAGTATAAGTAGAGAAATCGGCTTGAGTAGAATATCGTAACTCATAGGTTCTAATGCCGGTATTAGAACGCCTTTCGCTATATTGAATATTATCTAACTGAAAAGTATCTAAAGCTACTGAAGTGAAACCTACTTGAAAATAATCGTTATTATCTAAACCGGCAACGCCCCAGCTTTTAGCGTAAGCTCCTGTACTCCCAAATGTAAAAGAAGTAACACCAGAACCAGCAGTAAAATCTATGCAATTCAATTCTTGATGATTAGAATTCCCAGAACCATCGACAGAAAGCTGCCATGACAATTGTTGCGAAAACGAGCTAAAAGCCAAACTAAAAAGCACAATAAATATATAATATTTCATAAAATTTAATTTAATCCCATTTGGGATATTTAATTTCCTAAATTATTGTTCTAGAAGAGATATATCTAAAAGAGAGTTCTCAAAACCTATCTAACAACAATATATTAAAGGATTGTAAATGTATTAAAATTCCTAATAAAATCCTATATTCTAAAAGGAAAATAGGAGCTGCTACATTTCGCAAAATCTGTTAAATAACACATTTTATTGATAATTATCATGTTTTTAAATCCTTTTAAGGTATATCTTTACCTAAATATATAATAACAAAATCATGAACGAAAAATCTTGTCCCATATCAACTGATTTGGTAAATACAAAACTAACCAGAACTTATTCTTTTATCACATTTTTAGCCATAAGTTTCTATTTATTTACGCCTTTCAAGGAAGTCATCTATATATCTGCTTTAGATTTTATTATCAGAGTTTTTATAGGAGTTAAATACAGTCCTATTTGTTTTTTAATCCGTGAAGGTTTAAAAATAGGAAACATTCCTCCACAAATGGTAAATTCTGGACCAAAAAAGTTTGCTGCTAAAATCGGCTTAATTATAACGGTTCTAATGGCTATTAGCGCATTAGCAGGGCTTACATACACTTCGCTAATTTTAGGGGTGGTTTCCTTCACTGCCATCGGTGCCGAAGCTATCTTTGGATTTTGTGTAGCCTGCTACATCCACTCCTATTTACCATCTTCTTGGAAATAATCTTAGCTTAAATAGAATACGTAAAATTCTACTTATATTACAAATTAGTTTGTATTTTTGAATCAAACTAACAGAGATGATAAAAGGAGAAACCACACTTAGGGTTCGATACGGTGAAACAGACCGTATGAACTACGCCTATTATGGGAATTATGCGCTCTATTACGAGGTTGCAAGAGCCGAGTTATTAAGGACTTATGGCATGGATTATAGTCAAATGGAAGATATGGGTGTAATGATGCCTGTGATGAATCTTCACGTTGATTTCTTAAAACCAGCGAAATACGATGAACTTTTAACTATTGTAACCAGTATTAAAAAAGCACCTTCGGTTAAAATGTTATTTGAATACGAAGTCTTTAATTCACAAAAAGAACTAATAAATACGGGATACACAACTCTTGTTTTTATTGATAAAGAAAGCAAACGCCCCATCAGAGCACCTAAATTCTTCACTGACTTATTTATTAAAGATTTCAAATAAATTAAAGATATAATAAACTGATATTATTGTCTTTATACCAATTTTTCTTTAAATTTGTAGTTCACAGAATTAACAAACACACTAAAATTTATTTCCTATGAAGAAATTATTACCTTTTATTCTAATTGCGTCTTTATCATTAAGTAGTTATGCTCAAATTACTTTTAACGGTATCAATTTGAATATTGGAGATGTAGTATTACAAGCTGTCGATACTAATTTCCAAACTGCATTATTAAGTCCTGGATCAGATTTAACTTGGAATTTTGCAGGCGTCCATGGACAAAGAACAGACACTATTGTACCTATTGACCCTACAACAACTAATCATGCATCTTCATTTCCAAATTCAAATATAGCTTTTGGAACTCCAGAATTAGCAGGATACTCATCGCTCACTTCTTCCGAATTTGTTGGGCTTGGCTTTGGAGGATATATAGATGCTCTTAGTCAAGATTTAGAATTGATTTATGACATACCAGACACATCAATCATTTTTCCATTAAATTATAACGATAGTAGAACAGCATATGCTTGGGGAGAAGCTTTTGCAAATGTACAAGGTCAAGACGTTAGAATGTCTCAAAGTACGCAAAGAACCCAAAACTGCGATGCATGGGGAGTCGTTACAACACCACACGATACTTACGATGTATTAAGAGTACAAGAATTAGAAATTAGCATCGACAGTGTATTTGTCCTTATATTTGGACAAGAATCTTATCAATCTGACTATAGTACATTCGATACTACATACAGATATAGCTTTTACACCAACGATCCAACTATAAAATATCCATTATTAGAGGTTAAATACGACCATAATGCTGACACTATTTTAGAAACCAAATGGGTCACCTTTTTACCTAACAATACTCCAAGCATTTCTGATAATTCTTCTGAAATATCAATATACCCTAATCCAAGTTCAGATTATATCAATATTGATACTAAAGAAAATTTGGTTGAAGTAAAAATTTATAACACCGCAGGACGAGTAGTTAAGACCAGTCAAAATAGAAATATAAATATCTCAGATTTACCTTCGTCATTATATTTCGTTAAAATAAATACAATGAAAGGAACTTATCGAGAAAAATTATTAGTTAAATAATTTAAAATATAGAAATTTAGAAAGAGAGTTTGCTTTAATCGGCAAGCTCTTTTTGTTGATATACCCGATAAACTTCTTTTATAGACTCGTAACTATCCAAAAGGGCCAGTTGAATTTCGTCTTCACCAAACCAAGACACCAATTCAATATCTTCTTCAGTTTGTGGTTTCACTTCTTCGGTATTATCTTCTAGAAAAAAAGAAAACCAGAAAGTCTTCTTTATAAACATTTCACCACCCATTTCATAAATATGATAAGTATTACAAAGTTTTTTTTCTAACCGATGCGTAGCAATCCCACACTCCTCCATAATTTCTCGATAAGCAGCATCTTCAGCACTTTCGTTAAGTTCAATCTTTCCTTTTGGAAGATCCCAGAATCCTAAACGATAAATAAATAATAATTCATCTTCATCATTCCTCACAATACCACCTGCTGCCTCAAGATAAGTCATCTCCTCTTTTATCCAAACTAAAAGATTCTCAAGATTATCAGAAGTTAATGCTAAATTATCTTCACCACTAATAAATGACACTAATAAAGATTTTAATTCCTTAGAATTTTCTACATTTATTGTATCAGTATCAACTGAATTATCTATTTTTGAGTTTAAGTCAATTACTCTATCGTTAAAATATACTTTATACATTTGTAAGCTATTTATTAAATATTAAGAAAATGAGCCAGATCAAACAATCTATTGCTGAAAAGCTAATACAAATTAAAGCAATAAAATTGCAACCGGCAAACCCTTTTACATGGGCTAGCGGATGGAAAAGCCCCATTTATTGCGACAACCGTTTAACACTCTCTTTCCCAAAGGTTAGAGATTTTATTAGAGATGAGTTTGTTAGACAAATTCAAGAGCATTACCCTGAGGTAGAAGTTATTGCAGGAGTTGCAACGGGAGCTATTGCTCAAGGTGTTTTGGTAGCTCAAGCCCTTAATCTCCCTTTCGTTTACGTTCGTCCGTCGGCCAAAGCTCACGGTATGGGCAATCAAATCGAAGGGCATTTACCCAAGGGTAAAAAAGTTGTAGTTATTGAAGACTTAATATCTACAGGAGGCAGTAGCTTAAAAGCTGTTGAAGCACTTAGAGAGGCTGATGCTCATATCCTAGGAATGTTAGCTACTTTCACTTATGACTTTCCTTTGGCCCAGAACAATTTTAAATCGGCAAAATGCCCACTAATCGTTTTAAGCGACTACCACGCATTATTAGATTATGCCAAAGCAGTAAACTATGTTGAGGAAGAATATTTAGAGACTCTTAAAGAATGGAGAGAAAATCCATCACAATGGCAACAATAAACTAAAAATTTACAGATGACAAAAATCGAAAGTAAAGAAAGAGCCATTAATTCTTCCGCAGAAAGAATATTTTCTTTTTTAAGTGACTTTAATAACTTTGAAAGCTTAATGCCAAGCAAAGTATCTGAGTGGACATCTACCAAAGAATCTTGTTACTTCACTATTTCAGGAATCGCAAATTTAGGGATGAAATTTTTTGACAAAACACCTTCCAGTCAGATAAAAATGGTAAATGACGGGAAAGTGCCTTTCAAATTTAATTTTATTATTGATATAAAGCCCTCTGAAACTGAAACTAAATCTATTGTAAAATTGACCTTTGATGCAGACCTAAACCCGATGCTAAAAGTAGTTGCTGTTTCTCCTCTAAAAGATTTCTTAGAATCGCTTCTAAATCATCTTGAAGAACATAAATTTTAATAATCAATATCCTCGAGGTAAGGCCTTCGAGAAATGAAGAAAAACTAATTTTATTAATTCGATGCAAGCATCGTGGAAAATAATATCCCGAAAGGGATTAAAAAAATATCGTTATGAAGAATCCTAAAGTTGCGGTAATATTAGCTGGGAATGGAGTTTATGATGGATCGGAAATTCATGAAGCCACCATGAGTTTATATGCCATTGTTAAAAATGGTGGTGCTTACGAAATATTTGCACCAGATATCGACCAACATCATGTCATCAATCATACCAATGGTGAAGAGATGAAAGAAACTAGGAATGTACTAATAGAATCGGCTCGGATTGCTCGTGGACAAATTTCTAATTTAAACCAATTAAATGTTTCTAATTTTGATGCGTTAATTGTTCCAGGAGGATTTGGTGTTGCAAAAAACCTATCAGATTTCGCATTTAAAGGTACAGAGATGACTGTTCTAAAAGCTTTTGAAGATATAATTTTAGAATTTGTAAAACAAGAAAAGCCTATTGGAGCTCTTTGTATTTCACCGGCAATTATAGCCAAAGTATTAAAAGAATCTACCATCACAATAGGGAACGATAATGAAACTATTATTGCTGTGGAAGCTATGGGTGCAACTCACCGAATTGCAGATCATGGTGAAGTTGTTATAGACAAAAAATATAAATTGGCAACAACTCCCTGCTATATGTTAGACGCTACAATTGTAGAAATTGGGGATGGAGCACAAAATGTAGTCAAAGCTATTTTTGATATGATAAATAAGAAATGAATTTGTCCACCAAAATATTACCTTTAGCAATTGGTTCGATACTCCTTATCTTATCTTTTTATTTTTTCAGTTCTATATGGCTATATATTATTTTATCTGCCATTATTTCGTTAATCGTTCGTCCTTTTACAAAAATTCTATCAAAAATAAAGATTGGGAAGTATACTTTACCTAGTGGATTACGAGCAGGGCTTGGGCTTTTCTTATTCTGGAGTTTTTTATTTATTTTTCTTAAAATATTTATTCCTTTAATTGCTCAAGAAGCTACCGAACTATCTAACATAAATATCAAAGCCCTTGAAGAGCAATTCCATGAGCCAATAAATAAATTTCAAGATTTTTCAAAACAATTCCTGATTCAGAGCAAAAACATTAATCTCAAAGAAATTATTCAAGAAAGAATAAAAAGCGTTCTAAGTTTAAAAGATATAAGAACCCTTTTTGGGAATACCGTTGGTGCTATTGGGAATATTTTTATTGCAATTTTTGCTATTTCATTTATTTCATTCTTTTTAATAAAAGATAATGAATTGCTCATGAATGGCATCTTAAGCTTTACTCCCGTGGGGAAAGAACAAAAAGTCAAACATATCGTTCAGAAAATTGTTAAATTACTAAGTCGTTACTTCTCTGGTTTAATAATAGAAGTTCTAGCCATCATTTTTTTAGTAACTGTAGGCTTATGGATTGTTGGAATAGGTTTTTCTCATGCAATAATTATTGGACTCGTAGCAGGTCTATTAAACGTTATTCCATATGTAGGCCCGCTAATAGGTATGGCTTTTGGCTCTATTATCGCAATTTCTACAGAACTTACTAATCAGATTCCTGACAATTTACTCTTTCTTTTTATAGGAATAATTGCTGTTTTTTTTATCGCTCAGCTTATCGACAATTTTATTCTTCAACCTCTAATTTATTCTAACTCGGTAAATGCAAGTCCATTAGAGATTTTCCTAGTCATCTTAATGGCAGGAACTCTTGGAGGCATTAGTGGTATGATTTTAGCCATCCCTATTTATACAATTATTAGAGTTATTGCCAAAGAAACACTTAGTCAATTTAAGATTGTAGATAGCCTTACTAAAGATTTATAACTTCCTCAACAAAAGCTAATTAATGATAATTTTAGCTTCTTTCACCATTTTGTTTAATTTGATTTCTTGAATCCCTAAATCCAGAATTTCTTTCTTTTTTTCTATAACATCTCTACAAAGTACAATATCATTTTCTAATAATAACTGCTTATCTCTTTTAGTGGCAGTACTTAAAGCTGTAATCAGATGATAACTCGTTCCCTCTAACCAGGTTTGTAGATTTTTGTCTACTGGGTAATCCCACGAAATTAAAGAAATATTGGAACAAGTAGCATAGGCCCTTGCATCATCAGTAAAACGAGTATTTGTAGCAATAAAACCCCTAAATTTCTTGTTTGGATATAAGCCTTCTTTTTTAATTTGAGCCTTAATATCGTCGAATCGTGATTTGATATAAAGAGCAACTTTCACATCACTCTTCCTCCCTTGCTGGTGATGAAATTTACATTCCACCATTATTATTTCAGTATCGTTCTCAGCCACTACATCCACCTCATGTGTGATACACTGACCTTGAACTATTTTACCAACTTCAACTTTATATCCATCATTTAAAAACAACCTACCCATCAATTTCTCGAAAGGATAACCTGAAGGACCAAGATCAAAGATTGCTTTTTTTAGTCGATATCTTCCTGCTGCATTTTTCGAATGAGTTCTTAGTATATTATACGCAATTTGGTAAATTCGCTTTGTCGAAATTCCATCATAAAGTTGTTCAAAAACTTCATTTTCTACCCTTAATAAATCATTTTGAGTCGCTCCTGCTCGTTTTAAAGCTTTTCGTAATTTATGAAACTCGAAAGGGACAAGCTCTCCCGAATTCTTTTTTACAAAAATAACACTAACAATATTTTTCATCAATTAATTAATTTCTTATTGATATTTTAAAGTATAAAGATAAAAAAAGCTACTTCAATTTCTTAAAGTAGCTCCATTTTGTTTTACACTATTTTTATTCAATTACGATTCTTTCTTTTGTTAATTCCGATGATTGAACTTCAAGAATATAAACTCCAGATTCGAAATTTTGTGTATTTATTTTCACATTCTTTTGATTAACATTCTGGTATGTTACTATTAGCTTTCCCGAAATATCAAAGATTCTGATTGTAGATATTAAATCTTGACTCTTTACATTCAACACCCTATGAGCTGGATTAGGATAAATACTCAACAAATTACCCATATTTTCAACGCCTGTATGGTTAATAATCCCCTCGTCTTCTAAATTGGAAGATGATTGATAATACGGTCCACCAGAGGCGTGAGAAACGCCATTCCAAGCATCGCAGTTTCCATCTGGTTTTTCTACAATTATAGCGTAAGAAATAGTCGTATCGTTGTACTGAAAATCAGTAAAAGACAAATCTGTATTTGGAACATCGCTAAGCAAAACCCAACCTTGGTCTGTTGTTTTTTTATACAACTTAAAAATAGGATTCGGGAATCCAATATAATCATCCCAAATTAATTGTGCTTGATGATTAGCCTCGTCTAAATTAATTTCTAAGTGAATTGTTTTATGAAAATTGCTTCTGTTCGATTCATTTCCACAAGCATCTACAGCAGTAATTTGATAACTATACGACTGAATAAAAGGCAATGAGCTAATATCCTCGAAAACAGAAACAGCATCTGCATTCACAGAGCCTATCAAACCATAATTTTGGTCGCAACCTAAACGGTAAACATTGTAATGATCAACTCCAACATCTTGTACATTTTCCCAAACTACAAAATTGTGATCCGTAGTACTATCCACTGTTACCATACAAATAGGCTGTTCCTGCAACATGATGCTTCCTATATAACCATTGTAAGAGGTACTGCAAGTCCCATCGTTAACAATTAACGAATAATTACCCGCCGACACACTAGACAAATCTTGAGTTGTTGCTCCGTTCGACCATAAATAATTATAAGATCCTGCTCCTCCCGAAACTCCAATATTTAAGTAACCATTATCTAAACCACAAATAGTTGAGCCAGCATCTTCTAAAATAACATTTGGACCACCAGTATTACCTACTGCAATAGTTACTGTTTTACTTATTAAGGAAGCATCGGTAACTGCACAGTGGTAAATACCTGCCGATAAATTAGATGCTGTAGCAGTTGTTTGGTTAGCGGCATCGTCCCAAACATAAGCGTAAGGCGGCGTCCCTCCTCCCACATTAACTGTAGCAGACCCATCGCTAGATATACAAGAACTTGTATTTGTTGAATTAGGGTATGCCCATAATTCTGAATTATTAGACACAGAAACACAAACTCTATTAATACAACCATTTGCATCTGTAACTGTTGCTGAATAACTTCCGGGATATAAATTAGGATTTACAACCCCTAACATAGCGTTGCTCCAACCCACTAGGTATGGCGCCTGCCCTCCTGTAATATCTAAAGTAATTTGACCATCGTTTGTTGTTGGAGAACTAGCATCTAGTACTTGTGGCGTAATAACAGCTCCGCCAGCATCTTCTACAAAAAAATATTCTGTTTTAGAACAACCTAAGCTTATTAGCTGAACTTGTACTGAATAAATCCCTGCTGCTAAATTATCAGCAGTTAAACCTGTTTGACCCGTAACCCAAGTTATTTCATAATCATCAGGAGAACCTTCCAATTCTTCTACAGTTGCCATTCCGTCTGCATTACCACAATTAGAATTTGTAATATTTAGACTGAAATAAATATCCATGGCATCATTAATCATATCGCCACCATACTCTTGGCACCCATTAACATCAGAAACAGTCACCCAATACTCTCCATATCCCATTTCATCAATTGTTAATCCAGATAAGTCTTCGGTAGTTGCTCCATTCGACCACAAATATGAATATGGAGGTGTCCCTCCCTGTAAGACCGTTAGATCTATACTTCCATCATTTGCTCCAACACAAGAAATATTTGTATGTTGAAAATCTAATTCGAACAAACTGGGTTCTGTAACAATATATTCTTCTGTAGTATTTATTGAATTTAAGCTTTTGGCGCCAACATCGGTTACCGTTACTGAATAAGCTCCAGCTATTAGATTTATAATATCCTCATCAGTTGAACTAAACGAATTTGGACCAGACCATTCGTATGTGTATTGCCCAGAGCCTCCTGTTACCGTAATATCAATAGCACCATCTGCCCCTTCACCACAATTAACATTTGTAATATTCCCAGAAACATCTTGTGCATTTGCCCATAAAACACCTAGTAGGGCAATCATTAATAATAAATAATTTTTCATAATTTCTAATAATTAATTTAAATTGAGTTAATATAATAATATAATAATACTGCAAAATAAGAATATTATATCTAATAATCAATGATTTACTTAAATTTTCCATGATTTATAACCATCCTTCATCGACAAAACTAAAATACTGATTATCAGCTACAATAACATGATCTAATACAGAAATATCAAAGTAAAGAGACGCCTTCTTCAACTTTTGAGTTAAATCTATATCTTGCTGACTCGCTTTAATTTGCCCTGAAGGATGATTATGCGATAGTATTATTGAAGAAGCTAGATTCTCAACCGCATTCTTCAAAACCAAGCGAATATCTACAACTGTTCCCGATATTCCACCTTGACTCATTTTTATTTTTTCGATAATTTTATTAGATCTATTAAGATAAATAACCCAAAACTCTTCGTAAGGCAAATCTCGAAATTTCTCGTTCATTAAATCGAAAATATCTTTACTACAATTAATTTTCTTTTGCTCATTTACAACAGAAGAATCTCTGCGTTTTCCAAGCTCTAAAGCAGCCAATATACTGATGGCTTTAGCTTCTCCAATACCTTTAAAAGCGGTCAGTTCTTTAACTGTTTTTTTAGCAACCAGATTCAAATCATTAGCAAAATTAGATAGAATATGCTTACTTAATTCTACAGCTGACATTTCTCGATTACCAGATCCAATAAGAATTGCTATTAATTCAGCATCTGACAAAGCTTGAATACCCTTGCTTAATAGTTTTTCTCTTGGTCTATCATCTTCAGCCCAATCTTTAATGCTTAAATTTTTCATTTATCAATAACAATGACTGGTTAATGGCTTTAACTATCTCTAACATCCATAAGCACATCCATTTGCTGATCCAAATCATTTATCAAGTTTAATAATTTAACAGCTACTTCTTCGGTTGAACTCAACAAACCTTCTTTTTTTAGATTTACAAAATATTCTAATTGTGGAAAATCATTCTTGTTTACCAATCTAATTTCATCTTGCATTTGAGAATCTAGAACACCTGGAGCAATAGATAATATTTTTATAGGATATTTCTGCTCTTTTTGCTCGTCTGCAACAACCAAACTAAACATATCTAAAGCCGATTTCGAAGCACAATAATCAGCCCAAGATGAAATACTATGACGCCCTGCTCCAGAGCTAATATTAATAATTATTTTCTCCCCTTCAAAATTCTGATATTGATTTATAAATTGATTTATTAATAAACTTGGAGCAACAACATTAATATTGAATGTATTTACAATACTTTCACTTATTTTATGACCAACACTAGCAATATTTCCAATTACACCTGCATTATTAATTAGAATAAGCTTATCAATTTCTTTTACTTCAGGGAACCTAAAAGATTTAACAGCATCTATATCAGATAAATCTATATGGATATAATAAAACGCATCTTCATTTATCGGATTCGTACGAGAAAGTCCATAAATTACATTATTATTATTCTTTAACAACTCCTGAACCAATGATTTCCCAAGACCTCTACTACTACCCGTTATAAAATAACAATTCATTTCTTTAAAATAAGATTAACCAAAAACTAAATGTTTCACAGACTGATGACCATCGATAATCTTTTGTAAAGCTGTAATTCCAATTTTCAAATGTTTTTCAACAAACATTTGAGTAATTTTCTGATCACTTTTTGATGTTTTAATTCCATCCGCAATCATTGGTTGATCGGATACTAGAAGTAAAGCCCCAGTAGGTATTTCATTTGCAAAGCCAACTAAAAAAATAGTTGCAGTTTCCATATCAATAGCCATAGCTCTAGTCTTACGAAGATATTTTTTAAATCGCTCATCATATTCCCAAACCCGTTTATTCGTAGTAAGAACAGTCCCCGACCAGTACGACTCATTATGAACCTGAATCGCATCTGAAACTTCTTTTTGCAACATAAAAGCTGGTAAAGCAGGAACTTCTGGTGGTAAATAATCATTCGATGTACCTTCGCCCCTAATTGCAGCAATAGGCAAAATTAAATCGCCTAATTTATTCTTCTTTTTTAACCCTCCACATTTACCTAAAAACAACACTGCCTGTGGATTAATTGCACTAAGAAGATCCATAATTGTAGCCGCATTAGGACTTCCCATTCCAAAATTAATAATTGTAATCTCATTTGCAGAAGCATTTGGCATTGGATGGTCATCGCCAACAACTTCTACATTATTCCACTCAGCAAATAGCTCCACGTATTTCTGAAAATTGGTTAACAGAATAAAAGGCGTAAAATCATTCAAACTTCGCCCTGTATACCTGGGTAACCAATCATTAACTATATCACTTTTCTCCATATATTTCTATTAAATAAAATTTATTTTTTACAAAAAAGTTAACAAGCCTATTTTCTTTTAAAAATCGGCACTAAAATTATTTATATTGTAGATAATCTAACGTTTATAAACAAAACATTGGCAAATATCCGAAAAAAACAGATATTAAGAGCTTGGTATCAAGAAAATCATTAAAATTTAATACCTTTGTGAATCATATTAATTAAATTGAGCAGATGGAAAAAAAGAGAATTTTATTTATTTCTCAAGAGATAATGCCTTATTTACCCGAGACAGAAGTATCTAGAATAAGTAGAGAACTTCCTCAAGGCATTCAAGAACGGGGCAAAGAAATCAGAGTATTTATGCCTAAATTTGGATTAATAAACGAACGACGAAATCAATTACACGAAGTTATTCGACTTTCAGGTATGAATTTAATAATTAACGACACTGATCATCCTCTAATAATAAAAGTAGCTTCTATTCAGTCTGCAAAAATGCAAGTTTATTTTATCGATAACGATGAATATTTTCAAAGAAAAGCTGCATTAACTGACAAAAACGACGAAGAATTCTCAGACAATGATGAACGAGCTGTATTCTTTGCAAGAGGTGTTATCGAAACTATAAAAAAATTACGTTGGGCTCCAGATATTATTCATTGTCATGGATGGTTGTCGAGTTTAGTCCCTATTTATATCAAAAAGAGCTATCAAAACGACCCTCTTTTTCAGGATACAAAAATAATCTACTCTATTTATAACAACGCTTTTAAAAAAACATTAAACGCTGATTATATAGAAAAAGCAATACACCAAAACATCGAAGTTAAAGATATGGAATTGCTTAAGGAACCCAATTTTATCAATGTGCAGAAACACGCTATTCATTTCTCTGATGCTGTTATTTTTGCTTGTAAAGATACAGACCCTGATATACTAGAATTTGTTAACGACAAGAAAATACCTAAACTAGACTATCTTCCTGAAGATAATTTTGTTGATGCATATTCAGATTTTTATGACCAAATTATAGAATCGTAAACGTGCAAAAGAATATATTTTTTATCATCATGGCAAGTCTTTCATTTGCCTTATTGTCTTGTGACAAAAAAGATGAACAAGCAGGCTTAGAAATACAGCCAGACCAAAATCGTCTAAAAATTTCATACATACAATTAGAAGACTTTACCAGTTTTACAGCAAAATCAGAAGCTGTAAAAACAAACTTATCTAATTCTTATGTATTGTTAGGAGCTCTAAATGATAATATTTTCGGAAAAACCTCTGCATTTTTTGTCAGTCAATACAGACTTAGCTCCGACAATGTAAATTTTGGAATTAATCCCCAAATCAATTCAATAAAAGCATTTTTAGATATCTCAGGAGTAGAAGGCGATTCAACTCAAAGTTTACATTATCAAATTTACGAATCTAACTTTGACATAGAAGCCACATCAGATACTTCTTATTCGTCAGATATTGATTTAAATTCATACAAAGGAGAGTTAATTGGTGACTCCGAACAAACTCTTGATTCAACGGGTATTCTAGGAATTTCCTTATCTAATATTTTTGGACAAAAAATTTTAGATACCGACCCTAGTAGCTTGATAGATAATGATGTTTTTCTTGAAACATACAAAGGGCTCTATTTTACAATCGATACCAATCAAAGCAACACAAATTTAATTTGGAAATTTAATTTTAATTCGGCAAAATCGTACATAGAAGTAACTTACGACCATACCGACACAACAGGTGGCATCAATACAATAATTACCGATACCTTTAA
>JAMOQL010000289.1 GCA_027064025.1 Bacteroidales bacterium | reverse complement strand
ACGAGGATAATTCTATTACCGTACTTGATGACGGAAGAGGAATTCCTATAGGAATGCACGAAAAAGAAGGTAAGTCAGCTCTAGAAGTTGTGATGACAGTTTTGCATGCTGGAGGTAAATTTGATAAAGATTCATACAAGGTATCGGGTGGACTTCACGGTGTTGGAGTTTCGTGTGTTAACGCTCTCTCTTCAAATTTAGAAGCTATTGTTTATAAAGATGGAAAAGTATATAAACAAACCTATAGTATTGGAAAACCAACAAGTCCTGTTGAAGAAATAGGAGTTTCGGATAAGAATGGAACGCAAGTAACATTTCTTCCTGATAAAAGTATTTTTCAAGAAACAACCTATCATTATGATATTCTTGCAGGACGTTTAAGAGAATTAGCTTTCTTGAATAAAGGAATTCGACTTAATCTAACTGATAAAAGAGAAACGCTTGAAGATGGAAGTTTTAAAACCGAAGTGTTTAAATCACAAAAAGGTCTTAGCGAGTTTGTGGAATATATTGATAGTTCTAGAGAGTGTTTAATCAACGAAACGATTAATATTGATGCTCCTGACGGAGAAGTCCCTGTTGAAATTGCCTTACAATATAATACTTCGTATTCCGAAAATATTTTCTCTTATGTTAACAATATCCATACTATTGAAGGAGGAACGCATTTAACAGGTTTCAGAAGAGGATTAACTCGAACTTTAAAAAAATATGCTGAAGAATCAGGTATGTTATCAAAATTAAAATTTGATATTTCTGGAGATGATTTTAGAGAAGGTTTAACAGCAATTGTTTCTGTAAAAGTTCAAGAACCTCAATTCGAAGGACAAACAAAAACTAAATTAGGAAACTCCGAAGTAAGTATCTTTGTAGACCAAGCGGTAAGTAAGATGCTTACTAATTATCTGGAAGAAAATCCAAAAGATGCTAAAATAATAGTATCGAAAGTTATTTTAGCAGCAACTGCTCGTCATGCTGCACGTAAAGCGAGAGAACTAGTTCAACGTAAAACAGCCATGGTTGGCGGTGGTCTTCCTGGTAAACTATCCGATTGTTCTTCTAGAGATCCAGAAGAATCTGAAGTATTCTTAGTCGAGGGAGATTCTGCGGGAGGAACAGCAAAACAAGGTCGTAATAGACATTATCAAGCAATTTTGCCACTTAAAGGTAAGATTCTGAATGTTGAAAAAGCCATGCAACATAAAATTTTTGATAGCGAGGAAATTAAAAATATTTATACAGCTCTTGGAGTTACTATTGGAACAGAACACGATGATAGGGCTTTAAATCTAGATAAATTAAGATATCATAAAGTAATAATAATGACCGATGCCGATGTGGATGGAAGTCACATTATGACACTTATTATGACACTGTTTTTTAGATATATGAAACCATTAATTGAGATGGGTTACATTTATATTGCTGCACCTCCTTTATACCTTGTAAAGAAAGGAAAAGAACAACGTTATTGCTGGAGTGAAGAAGATCGCTTACGTGCTGTCCTAGAAGTAGGGAAAGGAAATGATTCGGGAGTTCATATTCAACGATACAAAGGTCTTGGAGAAATGAATGCTGAACAACTTTGGGATACAACGATGAATCCTGAATATCGAATGCTAAAACAAGTTTCGATAGAAAATGCAGCTGAAGCCGATCATGTGTTTTCTATGCTTATGGGCGAAGACGTTCCTCCACGTAGAGCATTTATTGAAGAAAATGCTACTTACGCAAATATCGATATTTAATGCATTGTTAACTTTAATATATTATTAGCAGTCTATAAGTTCTAGACTGCTTTTTTTATTCATAGTAAAATATTTGTATGAGATTCTTTAGAAAAAAATTAGCATTTTGGCTTATTCTTTTTTCAAGCCTAAGTTATGGACAATATTCCATTACAGGAACTGTTGTCGATAGTAAGACAAAACAAGCTCTACCGTTCGTAAATATTGTTTACAATAACGGAAAAAAATTAGGCACAACAAGTGATTTAGATGGTCGGTTTCAAATACATTCAGATCAGAAAGTTACAGAATTAGAAATAAGTTTTATGGGATATAAAAATCAGAAGATTAATCCTGATAATTTAATATCTTTAAAGGACATAAATATTCAATTAGAAATACAATCTTATTCTTTACCAGAAGCCGAAGTTTATGCTAAAGAAAATCCGGCCCATAGAATTATTAATAATGCAATAAAGAATAGAAGTAAAAATAACCCTAAGTCTTTAAGTGCTTTTAAATATGATACTTATAGTAAAATGTTTTTTACTTTCGATGTGTTATTTTATAAAAATGGAGATACCTTAACTTCTGACCAATATCAATATAACGATACACTTACATCTTTAGATAGTACTATTAAGGATGTTAATAAATTAAGAAACGATCAGTATCTCTTTTTGATGGAATCTGTAACCGAAAAGAAATATAAAAAGCCAGGGAAAATTTACGAAGAAGTTTTAGCCTCTAGAGTATCTGGTTTTAAAAATCCTATTTTCACATTATTGGGGTCTCAACTTCAGTCTTTTACAATATATTCCGATTATATTTCGGTAACTGGTAAAAGCTATCTAAGCCCACTTTCTAAAAATAGTACTAATAAATACATATTTATTATAGAAGACACCTTGCTAAATAGCTCAGGTGATACAACTTATGCTCTTTCTTATCGTCCACGAAAAAATAAAAACTTTAATGGATTAAAAGGAATTATTAATATTAACACTAATGGTTGGGCTGTTGAAAATTTCTCTACAAAACCTACTCAACAAGAAACTTATACTGTTACTATTCGACAGAAATATGAACTTATTCAGGATAGTGCATGGTTTCCAACACAATTAGATGCAGATATCACTTTCCCTAATATTATAAGTGTTGGAAATGCAGATACCTCAAGTAAAGGACCTAATAATGCTATTTTGTATGGAAAAGCTAAAACATACATTAACCATATTAATTTAAACCCTAAAATTAAAAATAAAGAATTCTCATACATAGCACTGAATTATGAAGAAACGGCTAATAATAAAGATAGCCTATTTTGGAGCAAATATCGAGTAGATACGATTTCAAAAAAAGAAATGAATACCTATAGAGTAATAGACAGTTTGGGTAACGCAACTGGTTTTGAGAAGAAATTTGAATGGTTAAGCTATTTTATGAAAGGAGAAGTCCCTTTGGGTCCAATATCAATCGATATTAATAAGCTAATGAACTATAATGTAGCAGAAGGTTACAGACTTGGTTTAGGACTTAAAACAAACGACAAAGTTTGTAAGAATGCCAATATAGGAGCATATGGAGCCTATGGATTTACAGACAATAAATGGAAATATGGTGGGGATATTAAAATTAACATTCGTGATTATTACGACTCGCATATAGAAATAAAATATCAAAATGATATTTCAGAAGTTGGAGGATTTAATTATCTTGAATCTCATCCTTTTTTAAATCCGGAAACCTATCGCGATTTTTTAATTCGGGATATTGTTTACCAAGAATCTGGCGAAATTGCAATCGAAGCTCGTTTCATGTATTATTTAAAAGCTAGAGTTTTTGCAAAATTCTCTTCCGTTAATTTCGATAATTCTTATTATGAATTAGACAGTGAAAATGGAATTGTTAATCAATTTCAGATACCAGAATTAGGTTTTAAGATGAGATACGCTTATCAAGAACATTACGTAAAAACACCGATAGGAATTCAGGCACTTAAAACTAAATATCCAGTTTTCTTTTTTAATATTACGAAAGCTGTTCCTTTCGACAATTATAAGCTAGATTATACTCGAATTTGGGCTAAAGTAGAAAAGAATTTTACAATTAGAAATATAGGAGTAAGCTCAATCAGTTTACAATCGGGCTACACATATGGAGACCTACCATATCATAAGCTATTTAATGGTCATGGTAGTTATTATCCTTTCACGATTCTAGCTCTAAATAGCTTTGGAACTATGCGATTGAACGAGTTTATTTCTGATAGATTTGTGTATTTATTTTATCGTCATAGTTTCGGTAAACTACTCCTTAAAACCGATTTTATGGAACCTGAATTTTCTATTGTTCAAAATATGGGATGGGGAGACTTGGTAAATAAAGAACAACAATTAGGACTCTCTCCTACTACTATGAATAAAGGGTTTATAGAATCAGGTTTAATAATAGATAATATTTTTAAGTTTAATTTCATTCAATATGGAATTGGAATTTATTATCGATACGGTGCTTATGCATTCACTAATACCATCGATAATTTTGGGTTTAAACTAAGTTTTAAATATACGCTTAGTACACAATAAAATATCCCAAATGGGATTCAAAGTAAATTGTACATCGTATCTTTGTTGCCATAATAAAATTGAAAATATAAAAATGGTACATAAAGCAGGATTTGTAAACATTATTGGCAATCCAAATGTTGGAAAATCGACACTAATGAATGTTTTTGTAGGTGAAAAGATATCTATTATTACATCAAAATCACAAACTACTCGACATAGAATATTAGGAATTGTAAACGGCGAAGACTTTCAGATTGTATATTCCGATACCCCAGGCGTAGTAAAGCCCGCATACAAATTACAAGAAAGTATGCTTAATTTTTCTAAGTCTGCACTTTCTGATGCAGATGTATTACTTTATGTAACAGATATATATGAGAAAATAGATAAAAATGCTGATTTCCTAAAAATGGTTAAGGCGGCAACGGTTCCTGTTCTACTTATTTTAAATAAAATTGACCAATCAAATGACGAAGAATTAGATAATTTAGTGGAACAATGGCAAACAGAATTTCCTAATGCCGAAGTTATACCAACAAGTGCACTTAAAAAATTTAATACCGATAATATTTTTAATCGAATTTTAGATTTACTACCAGAAAGCGAAGCCTTCTATCCAAAAGATCAACTTACCGATAAAACAGAACGCTTTTTTGTTCAAGAAATTATCAGAGAGAAAATTCTTAAATTTTATAAAAAAGAAGTTCCTTATGCAACAGAAATTGAGGTTGAAGATTTTAAAGAAGATGATAAGATAATTCGTATGCGAGCCATTATTTATGTCGAAAGACCTACGCAAAAAGGGATTATTATCGGACATAAAGGAGTTGCTATTAAAAAAGTAGGTGTAGAATCTCGAAAAGATTTAGAAAAATTCTTTGACAAACAAGTCCATATAGAATTATTTGTGAAAGTTAAAAAGAACTGGCGTAGTCAGGAAGACGATCTAAAAAAGTTTGGATATCAACAATAATACTGCAAGTATTTAACATTTATAAACATAATATTATGAGCATATTAGGACATTTAAAACCAGAAGTGGTTTGGAATATTTTCGAAGAAATCTGTCAAGTGCCAAGACCTTCGAAAAAAGAAGACAAAATTATTGAATACCTATTAAATTGGGCTGAAAAGCATAACATAGAAGCCAAGAGAGATGAAATAGGAAATATATTGATGCGTAAACCTGCTATGAAAGGTAAAGAACAGGTA
>JAMOQL010000288.1 GCA_027064025.1 Bacteroidales bacterium | reverse complement strand
TCCGCCACATTTACAGATGTCTGGGATATTGTAACCACGGTTTATAACTTCAATCTGGATAGATTTATAGGGAAAGGTTATGGCAAAAATGTTTACCTCTCACAACAAGAGTTAAATGCGTTCAAAGATAAAGAAGATTTTTACGATGTAAGCAAGCAGAAAATAGTATTGAAGGCTTTGATACTTCTTACAGTGATCAAAAAGGCAAAGAATAATATTGACAAGAAATTAGGAAACAATAAGCATTATCATAATCCGCTTATGATTGCCTTGGTTAATTCTGTACATACTGGAAAGGCAGATTTGGAGATATTCTTTAAGCAATTAGAATTGATTGCATCTGGCAAGATAGATTCAGAGATTTTTGAAAACGCCAAAAAGGAGTTAATCAAGGAGTTTACAGAGCATCCAAGATATGTGTTTGGTCATGATGAATTATTGATTAATGAAAAAGCAATTGCCACAATCAATGTAAGGGATATGGTGGAACAAGTCTTTAATGCGCCCTCATTTGGTGGGATAGAGGTTATTAAAATACCAAAGAACAATGAGGAGTTAATTCTCAAGCTTAAAACAACTGAAAAACCATTTGCTTTGATAAAAATAGGCGATGCTGGGAAATGGGTTAAAGAAAAGTTAACAAATTATGAGATAAATGAGTCGTATGAGAATACAAGTTATTTCAGAATAATAAATCAGAAAGACTGTCCAGCAAATATTCTTATGGGCTCAAGGGCGTTTTATGAGGGGTGGAATTCCAATAGACCAAACGTAATGATCTTCATTAATATAGGGATTGGAGATGCTAAAAAATATGTCACTCAATCCATTGGTAGGGGTGTGAGAATAGAGCCTATTAAGGATAAAAGAAAACGCTTGATACCTTTAAAAAGAGAGAATGAGATTGCTGCAAAAGAAATTTATTCTAAATTAAAACCTGAGGATATTTCACTAATTGAAACACTATTTGTTCTCGGAACCAATAAAGATAATGTGCAGAAAATACTGGAAAGCATAAAATATGAAAGAAACAAATCTGGTGAGATAATCGAATTAGAAAAAAGTGAATTAAGCAAAAGATACACTCTTTTGATTCCCGTGTATAAGAATATAGAAGAGATGTCATCTGTTGGAACTTTACCAAAGTTTGAGGGCGATAAAGAGCTGATAAGTAATTTCATAGAGTGGTTGGAGGATGACAGATTGCTCTACCCTCTTTTCGCTGAAGAAAATCACATAGAACCAAAGGCAATAGTAAAAATTAAGGAATTTTTAGATAAGGGAGAGTTCAAAAGGTCTAATACAAGCTACGTTTATACTCAAATAAGTAAATTGCTCCGTCATGTCCACATTACAATGCAAGACCTTAAGAAATTCAAAGCATTAGAAGACGAAATCTTACACTTTAAACAGATTAGGGTATCTTTAGAAACAAACGAGATAGAAAAGTTGAAAGAATTAATAGAGAAAGTAAAAGGATACAAAGACGCTAAAATAGAGAAAGAGAAATACAAAGAATTACTGAAATCAGGAAAGATAGACATTGATGAGTTTACATCAAAAATAGAGGAGTTAAGTAGAACTTCAAATGAAGAAGACTTTAAAGATCTTAAAATAAAGTATATAGTTAATCATTATTATTTGCCTGTAATTCTTTCTACAAAGGAAAAAATAAACTATATCAATCACATAATAAATGTTGAAAGCGAAAGGAAATTTATTATAGAATTGGAAAAACAAGTTCAGAAAAACGGCTTCCTTAACGATTTCGATTGGTGGATGTTCAGTAAATTAGATGCATCTTTAGATGAAGTTTATATCCCCTATTATAATAGAGGACATAACAGAATAGAGAAATTCAAGCCAGACTTTATTTTTTGGTTGGGAAAGGGAGATAAATATTACATTATTTTTGTTGATCCTAAAGGGACTAAGCATACAGACTACGAGTATAAGGTTGATGGTTATAAATTTATTTTTGAAGATGGGCAAGGTAAAAAAACATTTACAAGAGACGGTTTAAAAATTCAAGTGTATCTAAAATTATACACAGAAGATAAAAATAAATTATCTAAGGGATATAAAGCGTATTGGTTCGATAGTCCGAAAGATATTATTGGTGGTATCAATGTATGAGACGTTATAGTCCTATTGTTCGGTGGTGTGTTTTCGAACTCTGTGGGCGCTTCGTGCCCTTGCCTCAGTCCTCTGGGCTTCGGTCATATGACAAGCGGGCATGCAGTTCGCTTCGCACATCCCCGGAACGTTATACACCATGGAATTGTAGGAGGTATTTTATCGATTATGCCACGGCTGTTCAGAGTATTCTCAAACATACGTATCTTTCAAAGACCGCCGTGTATCTGAGATATTCAGGGATGGAGATAAAACAAATATTGAAAGATAGAGGGGTGATATGATGGAATTCGGAAGAAGTTTTGCTATAATGTGATCAATCAAATATCTTCATTAAAAAAGTTTCAGGAATAGGGGCAAGGCAGTGTAATTATATATTTATATCTTATATTATAGGAGAGTGATATGAAACTTAAAAAAGAACCAAAAGAAATTATTGAAGAAATTAGAAGAATTAGGTTCGGAATAGGTCTCGATACGGCAAATCTAACAGGTGATATAAAAGAAGCTCTCAAAGATAAAGAAAAAATTTTAGCAGACGCGTCCAAACTTGCCAGAGAAATTCATACTAAGAAGCCCCATTTCATATTTGAATTGATACAAAACGCAGAGGATAATAAATATAGAAACGATAAACCTACCATCAAATTTATCATAGGCAAGGATCGCTTAATCATTCAAAATAATGAAGAGGGATTTTGCGAGGAAAATGCTAAAGCATTATGTGGAATAGGTGGCTCAACAAAGAAAAACAAATCTGGTTACATAGGAGAAAAAGGCATCGGATTTAAATCCGTTTTTATGATTGCAAACAAAGTACATATTTACTCAAATGGTTACCAATTCGGCTTTAACTACGATAAAAGTAGTTCTTTAACAATGATAATTCCTCAATGGATTGACGAAGTTCCGGAATCAGTTGATTTAAAGCAAACAAATATTATTCTATACATTAATCCGGAAACAAAAAACAGTCTAATCAAATATTTTGAAGAAATTCATCCGTCAATTTTATTATTTCTCAGAAAGTTAAAAGTAATTGAAATTGTGGAAAAAGAAAAAAACAAAATTAAAACTATGGAACTGCGCAACAAAGATGGTATAACCGAGGTTGTTTATGGAAAAGCAAAAAGTTATTGGAAGGTTATCAAAAAATCATTCGATGTGCCAGAAGAAATATACGAAGAGAGAAGAGAAAATATTAAGGAAACAGAAATTATATTAGCATTCCCTTTAAAAGGGGATTTTTATCCTGATACCTCTAAGGAACAAACTGTATTTGCTTTTCTTCCAATACGCAACTACGGATTCAAATTTATTATTCAAGCTGACTTCCTCTTACCAGTTACTCGTGAGGACATAATAAAAGATAATGACTGGAATATATGGCTTAGAAATTCTATTAGTGATGTGTTTTTATATGCTGTTAACGAATTCAAAAACGATGAAAAATTAAAATACAGCTTTTACGATTATCTTCCACTTGAAGAGATTAAAGATGAATTCTTTTTGCCGGTAGTGGAACAAATATATGAAAAGCTTAAAAAAGAAGAATGTATTTTAACAGAAACAGACATATGGAAGAAACCGTCCGATGTTTTATTTGGAGACAAGGAAATAAGAAAAGTTATCACTAACGAGGATTTGCAAAATCTCTTAGGGAAAGAGTATTTATCGGATAAAGTCAAAGCCAAAAAACCTGTTCTTGACAAACTCGGCATTCAAGAATTTTCGATTAATGATTTATTGGAATGCCTTAAAAAAACAGAATGGGTTAAAAAACAAAGCGATGAATGGTTCGCAAATTTATTCGGATATCTTAGCGAGAAAAAATTATCTAAAAAACAAATCGAACAGCTAAAAGATATTTCTATACTAAGATTGGAAGACGGAACAATGACATCGATAAACGAAGGTATTGTGTTCTCCCAATTGAAGAAGGAAATGAAATCAGAGGAGAAAATGATTTACTACGGCTTTGAAAAGGAACTCAGAATCCTCAAAAAAGAGATTTCGTATGCTATCTTGCGACAAGAAAAGGAAAAGAAAAATAAAACTATAGAGTTCCTCAGAACGTTAGGCCTTAAACAGGCAGATCCTTATGAAATCATAGAAAATCATATTTTACCTATATATGAAAGTGAAAATTGGAAGCAGAAAGACGCAGAAGTATTAACAGGATATATTAGATATATAAAAGACAATATAGACAGATACGAGAAAGAGAAAGATAAAAGACTAAACGCTAATAAAGAGTCATGGGAATCAAAAGAAGATCCGTTGGAACGCCTTAAAAAGTCTCTTTTAATCCGTATCGATAAAAACGATGATAATACCGAATGGTATGACAATCCTGAGAATATATACCTATCGAAAAAATATGGGAACAAAAATAATTTGGAAGAATTGTTTGAAGGAATTGAAGTAAATTTTGTGCATCCGTGCTACATCGAATCAGACATGCAGCCAATTAAAGAAAAAATATCTAAATTAGAAAAAAAATTGAAAGGCGTAAGTAAAAAGTATAGAAAAAAACATAGAAGACAGATTGGACAATTAAAAGAGGAGATAAACAAAAAAGTTGCAGAATGGAAAGAATTTTTCCTTAAAATAGGACTGTGGGAAACCATAATGGTAAAAATGGATCCCGAAACCGAGATTAAAGATGGACATCAATATGCAAAGAATGAGGTGACTAAAAAAGCTATAACTGAAAAGGAGAATACTATTTGGAAAGATGAAGATTGGTATTCAACAGACTGGATGTATTATATCGAAAACGATTGGATTTCACCAGACTTAGAATCGGTATTTGATAATATGAATAAAATGAATAAAACAAAAGCAATAACGGTTTCGAAGCATTTATTTACAACGATATATAACCATTGGGACATTTATAAAGATAAATTGCAAACTAAATATTATTACAGGTATTCTGGACAACAGGGTTGGAGCTACGACTATACAAAATCCACTTTTCATTTATTATTATTAAATAATGCGTGGCTTCCTACAACTCAAAACACCTTGGCACGACCTCCGGAAATATTTTTAGATAAACCGGAAATTCATAAGGTATTGGGCAATACGGTTCCGTATTTGGTAATTAAGATTCAAAACGACGATCTTATTAAGCAACTCGACGATGACGAAAGTTTTATTAGAAAACTCGAAATTAACGCACAAGCTAATACTGAGAGCGTATTAAATTACTTAGTCTTTCTTACCGAACGCAAAAACAAGGATAAAGAGAGATTCGAAACGCTATACAAATTTTTAGACGCACATTTTAATGACGATGCCGAGAAGATTAAGGAAGTATTTGATCAACACTCCCTTATTTTTATTCCGGATTCGGAAAATGATTATTATAAAGCCAACGAGGTTGTGTGGAAAAACCT
>JAMOQL010000287.1 GCA_027064025.1 Bacteroidales bacterium | reverse complement strand
ATACTCATAATTAGAAGAGCCATCGGCTCTAGTAGAATACATATCCCAAATTTTACCATTCGATTTCAAATCTGTATCATCGAAATAATTCCATAAATTATCGTAAGACTTTGATGTATGACCATCGATAATATTATGCAATGCAGTTCTTAAATCATTACCTGTTAAGTTATCAGTACCATCATAATACCCATTTGGAATTTGCGAAAAAGCAGAAAAAACAAACAAGTTTAAAATGATAATTGTAAAAATTCTATTCATAAGTGTATGTGTTTTAATGAAATTAAAAAAAAGGATTACAAAGCTACAATAATAATATCAAAACTAAAAATACAATATTTTCAGACAAAAGTCAATTAATTTTACTCTAGACAAAAAGTAAAATTATTATCATCAACATTCCAACTCTAACGGCTATGATAATACAATAATAGTAAGAAATATCACTCCAACACAAACTTAGAAAAATTAAATATTCTAAATAAGGTTAAAAATTTATAAAACAACAGTAATTTAAAAAATTAAGGGATAATTCTTCTTAGTTTTTTATTACTTTTGCAAGTTAAAATACACGTAATATGTCAAAACAAACTTCTTTAGAAGAATTAAATAATTTAAAAGCAGCAATAATTACTGCTATTGATGACAAAAAAGGCGAAAATATTATCGCTATCGAAGTCGGAAAGATTGAAAATTCTATATGTAATTACTTCATAATTTGCAATGCACAAAGTAATACACAAGTTAACGCCATATCCGATGGTATCGAAAAAGATGTAAGGAAAAATCTAAAAGAACGACCATGGCACATAGAGGGTAGAGATAATTCGCAATGGATTGTAATGGATTACAGTTCTATTATTGTACATATTTTCCAAACACCATACAGAGATTTTTATAAATTAGAAGAATTATGGGCTGATGCTCCTATCGAAAGCTTCAATTTTGAAGCTTAATTTTCTGTATTTATAAAATTGATTCAAAATCTTAAAAAGATAAAATGGAACAAAAAAACAAAGGCAAACAAAATAATAAGAAGCCGAACCTTCCGGTCAAACCAAAGTTTAATATTTATTGGATATATGGGGGTTTGTTTGTACTATTCTTAGCTATGAACTTCGTTAATATTGGTGGAGATCTTAAAGAAATTCAATGGTACAAAGCGGAACAGATTATTAAAAGTGGAGATTTGGTTAAAGTTACTGTTGTAAATAGAGAAACAGCAGAATTTTCCATCAAACCAGAAGCCTTAAGTAAAGAAGAATATAAAGATGCCTCTAATAAAAAAGGTGAATCTTTTGGTATTCCATCGGCTCAATATTATTATACCATTCTGTCAATGGATGACTTTATTAAGAAATGGGACGAAGTAAATAAAGATATCCCACAATCAGATAGAGTCCCTTTAAAAAATGAAAAACGCGAAGATGTTATTGGTGGTTTATTTTGGAATATTTTTCCTTTTCTAATAATAATAGCCATTTGGCTTTTCGTTTTCAAACGTATGAGCGGAGGAGCAGGTGGTGCTGGTGGTGGCGCTGGTGGCATCTTTAATATTGGGAAATCTAAAGCAAAAGAATTTAGCAAAGAATCTGAAGTTAAAGTTAATTTTAACGATGTAGCGGGCTTACAAGAAGCTAAAATAGAAATTAAAGAAATTGTAGATTTCCTTAAAAAACCAGATAAATATACCAAATTAGGAGGTAAAATTCCTAAAGGAGCACTACTTGTCGGACCTCCGGGAACAGGGAAAACACTATTAGCTAAAGCTGTTGCAGGAGAAGCTCATGTCCCTTTTTTCTCAATGTCGGGATCCGATTTTGTAGAAATGTTTGTTGGAGTCGGGGCATCTCGAGTTCGCGATTTATTTAAAAAAGCCAAAGAAAAATCTCCTTGTATTATTTTTATTGACGAAATAGATGCCATTGGAAAAGCCAGAGGTAACAATCCTAATATGGGTTCTAATGACGAAAGAGAAAACACGCTTAATCAGTTACTTACAGAAATGGATGGTTTTGGAACTAACTCAGGAGTTATTATTCTAGCAGCGACCAATAGAGCCGATATTTTAGATAAAGCACTTCTTAGAGCAGGACGATTCGACAGACAAATTCACGTTGAACTCCCTGACATTACAGAGCGACAAGATATTTTCAAAGTTCATCTTAAACCTTTAAAATTTCTAGCCAAAGATATTAACTCCGACTTTCTTGGTAAACAAACACCCGGTTTTTCTGGTGCTGATATTGCTAATGTATGTAACGAAGCCGCACTTATTGCCGCTCGTCAAGAACACAAAGAAGTTATGAAACAAGATTTCTTAGATGCCATAGACAGAATCGTTGGTGGTCTGGAAAAGAAAAATAAAATCATTACAAGAGCAGAAAAGAAAAGTATTGCTTATCACGAAGCAGGTCACGCCACAATTAGTTGGTTATTAGAATATGCCAATCCTCTAATCAAAGTAACAATTATTCCTAGAGGCAAAGCACTTGGAGCAGCATGGTATCTTCCTGAAGAAAGACAAATAACGACTAAAGAACAAATCCTTGACGAAATGTGTGCGACCTTAGGAGGACGAGCATCAGAACAAGTTAATTTTGGTAGAATTTCGACAGGTGCTCTTAACGATTTGGAAAAAGTTACCAAACAAGCCTATGCTCTAATATCATATTACGGAATGAGCAACAAGATAGGTCACCTTAGTTATTACGATTCTTCTGGACAATCTCAGTATAATTTCTCTAAACCATACAGCGAAAAGACAGCTGAAATTATAGACAATGAAGTGAAATTAATGATTGATGAGCAATACAAAAGAGCCATCGAATTACTAGAAAACAATAAGGAAGGCCTTATAAAATTAGGAAAACTACTTATTGAAAAAGAAGTCATATTTGCAGACGATTTAGAAAATATCTTTGGAAAAAGACAGTGGATTGCTAGAGCAGATGAGCTAGAAAGTGAAGTTCAGAAAATAGATCCAAGTCTAATTAAACCCACAGAGGAAGATAAAGAAACTGTTGATTCTATTAGCGAAAATAAAAAAGAAGCGGAAACCAAAACTGAAGATCAAGCAGAAGCATAACCTTGTATGTCAGAAGCAAAAGATAACATATTAAGAAAAATTCGTTCTTCAAAAAAACAGGCTAATTTGTGGAATAAAGTTTCTGAACCACTATCTGATGATTTTTTCACAAAAGATGATTTAGATATTGTTAATACATTTAAAAAATCATTAAAAAAAATCGATGGGAAATTATTTATTGCAAACAATCAAACTGAATTAGAACATCTCATTAGTCACACTTTTTCTGATCAATATGTAATTTGTACAGATTATAGTTTACAAAAAAAGCTTGAGCAATTAGATATCCCCTTTTCAAAATCTATAGATAAAAGCAAAAATCCTTTGGGATTTATTTCTTGCGAATTTCTTATAGCAAGACTAGGCTCTGTATTGACAAGTTCTAACTTAAATAGCGGTAGACAATTAAATATCTTCCCCGAACATCAAGTAATATTTGCAACAAAAGAACAATTAGTTTATGACATTAATGAGGCCATAGAAGGCATTAAAAAAAAATACACTTCTCTCCCATCTATGATTTCTTTTGCAACAGGACCAAGTCGAACAGCCGATATAGAGAAAACTTTAATACTTGGAGCTCATGGTCCTAAATTGTTAACAATTATCTTACAAAACTATTAATTGTCCAAATATTTTGTTTTACATTTATCATAAGAAGTAAATCTTTACAAAAAAAATATATAATGGAAAAAGGCTGGGAATTGGTAACCTATTTCGACAAACGAAATAGAGCCGAAATGTTTATCGGATTATTAGAAAGTAACGGAATAAAAGCAGTTATTATTAACAAAAAAGGGTCTGAACTTTTACTTGGGCCTGTAGAAGTTTTTGTAAATGAAGAAAAAATAGACCAAGCCAAAGATTTTCTAAAATCATTCGAAAAATAGCACATCAATAATGAAGAATGTTTTAACACGCTCTTTATCAGGAGTATTTCTTATTATCATCGTAATTGGTTCTGTTTGGTTTAATAGTCTAACTAACTATTTACTTTTCTTATTTATATTAATTTTTGGTTTGTTCGAATTTTACCGTTTCGCCAAAGCTGTAGATTATTATCCAAACGAAAAACTAGGAATTGCGTCAGGTATTATCATCTATACCTTATCGTATCTGGTCGCCTCAAATATTTTTCCCGTAAATTCATTAAGTCTAATTATTCCTCTGCTTATTTTTATTTCTATATCAGAAATGTATAGACAAAAAAAACATCCCATCAATAATATATCTATCACCATTATGGGTTTAGTTTATGTCGTTTTACCTCTCTCACTCATTCATTTTCTAGTACTTTCTACACAATCGAATTTAGATATTGATTCTAACGATATTATTAATAGAATTCCAAGTCTAAAAGCAAATTTCCAAACCATATATTATCACTCATTTATCATCATTGGCTACTTCATTATTCAATGGGTAAGCGATACAGGAGCATTTATTTTTGGAATATCTTTCGGAAAACATCGTTTATTCGAGCGTATTTCACCAAAAAAATCATGGGAAGGAGCCATAGGAGGATTCATAGCAACTATTGGAGCTGCTTTTCTAAACTCCTATTTATTCCCCGAATTAGCACTCCAGAAATGGATCGTTATCAGTCTGATTATCACACTATTTGGCATCTTTGGAGATTTAATAGAATCGCTTTTCAAGCGATCGGTTAATGTCAAAGATTCAGGTAAAATTATGCCTGGGCATGGCGGAATACTTGACCGATTCGATAGTACACTTATCGCTTTACCAATGGTCTATTTTTATTTGCAAATAATTAACTATCTTTAGCACCTTAATTAACAGGCTAAATTAATCAGTATATATCTATGAGAATTCATAAAGAAGGAAAAGCAAGTATCGTAATATCATTAATATTTATCATTATTTTATCATACATTACTTTCCTTGTTATTCCTGAGAAATATTTAACATATTCAATCCCATTATATATTATTTACACTCTATTTTGGTTCTTTATTATTAGCTTCTTTAGATTTCCAAAAAGAAAAATAAATTTTGCAGATAATAAAATAATTGCCCCTGCAGACGGAACCATTGTCGTAGTAGAAGAAATTACAGAAACGGAATATTTTAATGATAAAAGAATTCAGGTTTCAATTTTCATGTCACCACTTAATGTTCACGCTAACTGGTATCCTATTTCTGGAATTATTTCATATATAAAATACCATGCAGGTAAACATATAGTTGCCAACCATCCAAAGTCATCTACAGAGAACGAACGTACAACAGTCGTTGTCAAACACGAAAATGGACAAGAGGTTCTGTTCCGACAAGTTGCAGGTGCTGTGGCACGAAGAATTGTATGCTATTCTAAAGAAGGTCAAAAAATAAATCAAGGAGATAATTTTGGTTTTATTAAGTTTGGATCTAGAGTTGACATAATCCTCCCCTTATCAGCAAAAATAAAAGTAAATCTAGACGACAAACCTGTTGCTCAGCAAACAGTAATTGCCG
>JAMOQL010000286.1 GCA_027064025.1 Bacteroidales bacterium | reverse complement strand
TAACATTTATATTAAATAATTAAAGCTACTCCTTTAATAAAAAGGGGTAGCTTTTTTATTGGTTGAAAACAGGAACGTGATAAATATCATATATTCATTAGCTTTTTAACTTGATTAATTCATCTTATCATAATATTTTTGAATATAATTGAGGAAATTTAATTTCAATTAGAAAAACACCTCTCTGATATCTAATTTTTCGATTGATTTGAATTCCTTTAAAAAATGAATAAACAACAAAACGTTTAATTAATATTGATATAAAAATAAAGTTATGAATTTGATATTATTATTGTTAAGTCTTTTCTTTGGGATTGTGTTCCTATTAAAATTCAAGAAACCAGAATATTTGGGTACAATTGTTCTTATTAGTAGATTATTTTTAGCACTTGTATTTTTATATTCAGGCTTTGTAAAAGCAGTAGACCCTTTGGGTTATACCTATAAAATTGTAGATTATTTCGTTGCCTTTGGATTTCCACCAATGGATAAGCTTGCTTTTGTTTTGGCTATTTTCTTTTCTACAGTAGAGTTTATTATTGGGTTTGGGTTTTTATCTGGCTCTTTTTTAAAGTTTAACTCGAAAGTGGCAGCATTATTTATGATCATCTTTACTCCACTTACATTAATTCTTGCATTGACCAATCCTGTTACCGATTGTGGCTGTTTCGGTGATGCTCTAGTTATTAGCAATTGGCAGACTTTCTGGAAGAATATAATTATCGATATTCCACTAATTATTCTCCTATTAGAAAGAAAAAACATCAGAAATATTTTATCGGCGAAATCCGCATTTATATTAAATTTAATGGCTGCCAGTAGTATTGTTTATATTTCTATATACTCATATCAGCACTTGCCAATTCTAGATTTTAGACCTTTTAAAGTGGGGGAAAATATTGCAAAAGGAATGGAAATGCCAAAAGATGCGAAAGAAGATGTATATAAAACTAGCTTTACTTATAAAAATATTGATACAGGAGAACTCGTCAAATTCGATGAGAATAACTTAGACGAAGCTGTTAATAATGAGGCTAAATGGAAATATGTCGATAGTCAATCTGAACTTATAGAAAAAGGGTATCATCCTCCAATTCACGATTTCACAATTGAGAATAACGAGTTGGGAGACATCACCAAACAGGTATTAAGCGATAGTAGTTATACTTTGATATTGATAAGTTACGACTTAATGCATGCCGATAAAGACGCTTTGATTCAGTTTGCAGATTTAAGCAAGAAACTTAAAACGACTTCTATTAAAACATTGGCTTTAACAGCTGCTTTAGACGATCAAATCACAGAAATTAAAAAAATATTATTGGATATAGATTCTCTTACAATAAAAGCTCAAGAATCTGAGAAAGAAATGATCTATTTTTACCAATATGAAGGAAATATATTAGAATTTAATGAGGATGAAATACCCGATAATCTTGATGATTCGTATGTTTTTGTCGGGTCAGAAGAAACAGAGAGTAAAACCAATGAGACTCGAATATTAGCCTTCGATTTCTTTATTTGTGATCCAACGACCTTAAAAACAATCGTCAGGTCAAATCCTGGTTTGGTATTACTTAAACAAGGAACAATTATACAAAAATGGCATTATAACGATTCCCCTAAAGTTGAAGAAATTAAAAAATATGAAAAATAATTACTTTTATTTAGGTAATCTATTGCCTAAATAAGTATTTTTGTATCGTTAAATAAAAAAAACAATATCATGGAAGATAAAAAATGTATTATTTGTGGAAAAACTCACCTAGAGATTCCATTAACTCAGTTCGATTACAAGCAAACTAATTTTTGGATTTGTCCTCAGCATATCCCAGTATTAATTCATGAGCCTACTAAAATGGCCGATTTATTACCAGGAGCAGATCAATTCGAAGCCGTTTAAACTCGAGCATCAAACTTAAACAGAGGCTATTTCAATTTATTTTGATTTAGCCTTTTTTATTTCAGAAACTTTTATTTCGAAAGATAACTATTAGCTTTACAAATTATTAATAAATTCGTGCAAATGTCTTATCCCGAAAAATTTAAAATAGATAAATGGTTACCCACAACCTCGAAAGAGGTTAAACAATTAGCTTGGGAAAGTATAGATGTCATTCTTTTCTCTGGCGACGCCTACATCGATCATCCCTCTTTTGGAGCTGCGGTAATTGGTAGAGTACTAGAGGCTCAGGGATTAAAAGTGGCGATTGTTCCTCAACCCAATTGGCGTGACGATTTACGTGATTTTAAAAAATTAGGGAAACCCAATTTATTTTTTGCTGTTACTGGTGGAAATATGGATAGTATGGTTAATCACTATACCGCAAATAAACGTTTAAGGTCTAACGATGCATATACTGCCAACGGAAAAGCAGGAGCACGACCAGATTATGCAAGTGTTGTTTATTGTAATATTATTAAAGAGTTATTTCCAGATACACCTATTGTACTCGGAGGAGTAGAGGCCTCACTTAGACGAGTGGTACATTACGACTATTGGTCGAACAAATTAAAACCAAGCATCTTAGTAGAATCTAAGGCCGATCTTCTTTTGTATGGTATGGCAGAAGATAGTATTATCCAACTTGTAAAACTTTTACAAAAAGGAGTTCCTTTCGATACAATCAAAGATATTCCTCAGACCTGCTTCTTAACTCAAAAGAGTAGTGATCTAGATTTTGATAAGAATAAATCTATAAAATTATTTTCGTTCGAAGATTGCAAAAAAGATAAACTAAAATATGCACGAAATTTTAAACATGTCGAAATTGAGAGTAACTCGGTTATAGCTAAAAATTTATATCAGAAACACGGAAAAGATTGGCTAGTTATTAATCCGCCCTTTCCACCTTCCGAAGACGGTTATATCGACCAATGGTACGATTTACCTTATACTCGATTACCGCATCCTAAATATTGGAAGAAAGGTGCTATTCCTGCTTTTGAGATGATAAAGTTTTCTATTAATATGCATAGAGGCTGCTTTGGTGGATGTAGTTTTTGTACTATTTCTGCCCATCAAGGTAAATTTGTAAATAACCGCTCCGAAGCATCTATTTTGAGAGAGGTTGAAAATATGACCTCATCGCCTGATTTTAAAGGCATAATTAGCGATATTGGTGGTCCTTCGGCCAATATGTATAAAATGAAAGGTGTTGATTTAGGAGAATGCGAAACATGTAAAAGACCATCTTGCATTTATCCCAATATTTGTCATAATTTAGATACTAATCACGATAGTTTATTATCAGTATACAAAAAAGTTAGAGAAAGTAAAGGGATTAAAAAAGCCTTTATCGGCAGTGGAATTCGTTACGATTTGGCACTTGCTCAAGACGACAGAAAAGCTAAGGAATATTTAACACAAGTGATGAAATATCACGTCAGTGGGCGTTTGAAGGTTGCACCAGAACATACCTCGGATGAGGTTCTTAAACTGATGAGAAAACCAAAATTCGATAACTTTGTGAAGTTTAATAATTTATTTAATGATATAAATAAGAAAGAAGCTCTGAGAGAAGAACTAATACCTTATTTTATATCAAGTCACCCTGGGAGTAAAGGACCTGATATGGCAGATTTAGCCGCAAAAACTAAATCTATGAATTTTAGGTTAGAGCAGATTCAAGATTTTACACCTACTCCTATGACAGTGGCTACTGTGATTTATTATGCAGGGGTTCACCCGTATTCTCTAGAATCTATTTATACGGCTAAGTCGCAGAAAGATAAGCAGAATCAAAGAAAATATTTTTTCTGGTATAAAAAAGAATTTAAACAAAATATAACACAGGAATTACGGTCTTGGGGGAAATTAGATTTGCTCCAACAATTAATGGGAAAAAAGAAAGGATAACCCTATAGATTACCCTTTCTTTATTATTATATAATGATTACAATTTATTTATCATCTCTCATCAATTGGATTGCTCCTTTAAATTCGAATTCTTGACCTTTCTTACCTGTTCCTGTAATCACATAGTAATAAGCACCTGCAGATAAATCTCCTCCTTCATTCATTTTCTTTCCATTCCAACTTTCTTCAAAATCGGTAGTCTCGAAAACTTTCTCTCCCCAGCGGTTATAAATGATACAGTTGTAAGTTTGCAACTCTCGTGCTTTTACTCTAAACTCATCGTTATAACCATCGTTATTCGGAGTGAAGATATTGGGCACTTCTAAAACAGACTCGTAATGAATAAAAATAGTCATATCTATAGGAGATGTTGGACAATTTGGTGCCTTATCGTTAAAAGCTTGTAGCTTAACTAAGTATTCTCCCATATTATTTAATATGTAATCTGGAACCTCTTCATTACCTTCGTAGATCAACATGGCTAAATCCTCGGTATTGCCTGCAAAAACTTGCCAAGTATATTTATTAGCATTGACCGAAACATTATTAATCGTTGTATTGTTCATTTTAAAAGGAGCTTGTAAATCGCTAGTATCTACTAAAAACTCGTAATTAGAAACTGCAACTGTCGATGAATCTTGATGTAAATCGAATACTAAAGTATCATTACATGTTCCACCACTTATAGATGATTGATAAACTACTCTTAAATAATAATTACCGAAACATAAATCTTTAAACTCATATGTGCTATCAGCTTGAATTATATTGTCCTCAGGATTATTGAATTCAGGATTAGTAGCCCATTGAACTGAATAATTCATAGCATGATTTTGCTCGTTGGAGAAGTTTCTGAAACTTAAAACTCCGTCACAATCTCCACAAGTTGGATAAGTATTATCCACCCATTCTACATAAGCGGGTTCCGATTCGAAAACAGTATCTGGAGGTAAAATATTCTCATGACATCCCCAAATATTCTCGACATACACACTAACAGGATGTTTAAAGTTGCTATTACTAGCTGAGTTTTCCCATCGTACATTAATAGTATCTTGCGAAGGATTATTAGCCACTACCTGACTTGGAATATCACTACCAAAATCCCACTCAACTACACTGATATATTTGTCTAAACCGGCAAACACATCTCTATGAATAGTCAACTGAGCATCGGTTCCTGCACATTGTGGTTGCTCTATATTAAATGCGCCAGAAGGAATTGGAGCCCATCGTACATTAATGGTATCATGTTCTAAGCACTGCCCATTAAATACATCCATAATCACTTGCTGGTATTGATTACCTCCCGAAATTGTGTCATCGTTAGGATATATATTAACAGGAGCTATTAAACCTGTATTAGATAATGTATCCGCTCTATTTCCTGTATAATTAACATCATAGAAATAAGTATAATCGTTGGGTCTCCATTGGAAATGCGACCAATTATAGATACTTGAGCTTTGAGCTGATAAATAGCGTAAAGTGTCTCCACAATTAATAATAGGTTCAGGATATGGATTAGCTGCAATATCTGCTACCACTGGATTGTCGAAACGAACTCTAACAGTTGCCGAAGTATCTCTACAAACAGGAGCAACTCCCGATCCAAATATATCTCCATTTTCGATAACCCAATAAATATCGCGCCATACATTAGCTTGACCTCCTATAGAAGTTACTTCTATATAATCTAATTGAGATTCGTGTTGTGCACCTGCAACACCTCCATTAGCAAACCATTCTATTGGATTA
>JAMOQL010000285.1 GCA_027064025.1 Bacteroidales bacterium | reverse complement strand
TTCGGGAGAAGATGTAGGATTGCCAAGTGGACAAATGGGAAATTCGGAAGTAGGCCATTTAAATATAGGTTCAGGGCGTGTTGTTTTCCAAGATTTAGTCAGAATTAATAAAGCCGTAGAAGATGGCAGCATTTCCGAAAATCTACAAATAATAGAAGCTTTTAGTTATGCAAAAAAGAATAATAAAAAGATTCACTTTATTGGATTAGTTTCCGATGGAGGCGTACATTCTTCAGAAAAACACCTGTACAAACTTTGCGATATTGCGCAAGATTATGGACTAGAAAACGTATTTATTCATGCTATTACAGATGGTCGAGATACCGATCCTAAAAGTGGATTAGGCTATATCCAAGATTTAGAAAATCATCTCGAAAACTCTGCAGGAAAAATTGCTACGATTGTTGGACGATACTATGCAATGGATCGTGATAAACGTTGGGATAGAATTAAAATTGCTTACGATTTATATACTAGTTCTGTTGGAAATAGCTGTACCAGTTTTACTGAACAAATCAAAAAATCGTACAGCGAAGGTGTTACAGATGAATTTATCAAGCCGTTATTCTCCAGTAACGTTGATGGGGAAATAGAAAAAGATGATGTTGTTATTTGTTTCAATTTTAGAACCGATAGATTACGTCAATTAACAACAGTATTAACTCAAGAAGATATGCCAAATGAAGGCATGAAAACATTGCCTTTAAAATATTACACCATGACTACTTACGATGCCTCTTTTAAAGGTATAAAAGTAATCTACGATAAAGAAAACTTACACAATACTCTTGGCGAGTTAGTTTCTAAAGCAGGCAAAAAACAATTACGAATTGCCGAAACAGAAAAGTACGCTCACGTAACATTCTTCTTTTCTGGAGGTCAAGAACAAGAATTTAAAGGTGAAGAACGTATTTTGGTTCCATCACCCAAAGTCGCAACTTATGATTTGCAACCAGAAATGAGTGCGCCCATAGTTTCTGAGAAATTGGTCAATGCTATTAATTCAAATACCTTCGATTTAATTGTAGTCAATTTTGCCAACGGAGATATGGTCGGTCATACAGGCATTTATCCAGCAATTCTTAAAGCTATTAATACTGTAGATAAATGTGTAGGCGAAGTTTCTGATGCCGCTCTTAATAATGATTATGAGATGATAATTATTGCTGACCACGGAAATAGTGACTATGCAATGAATCCAGACAATTCTCCAAACACAGCTCATTCATTAAACCCTGTTCCATTTATCTTGATATCTGATAGATATAAAGAAGTTAATAATGGAAAATTAGCCGATGTTGCTCCAACCATTCTCAAATTGATGGAGATGGATAAAGCAAAGGAGATGACAGGAAATAGTTTAGTATAAAAAAGTAATAAAATAAACAAGGTGTTAGAAATAGACGATAAGTTAATTAGTTTAGATATTATTGACAAAGAGTTTGCCTGCGATTTAAAAAAATGCAAAGGTAATTGTTGTGTGTTTGGCGATAGTGGTGCTCCAATGGAGGAATCAGAAATTCAAACCATTGAGGAGAACTACGAACAAATAAAACCATATATGACAAACAGAGGTCTTGAAGAAATCGAAAAGCAAGGCTTTTTTACTATCGATAGCGACAAAGAAATGGTAACCCCACTAATCGATAACTTAGCTTGTGCATATATTTCTTACGATGGCGATATTGCACTCTGCGCTATAGAAAGGGCTTTTCTCGATAAAAAAATTGATTTTCAGAAACCTGTTTCTTGTCACCTCTATCCTATTCGGATTACAAAATATTCCAAATTTTCTGCCGTTAATTATGATAAATGGGACATTTGTAAATCGGCTCTAAAAAAAGGGAAGCAAGAAAAAAGTTATCTTTACAAATATTTAGAAACTCCGATAAAACGAAAATATGGAGACGCATTTTATGAGCAATTAAAATATGCAGCAGAACATTTAGACACAGAAAATTTGTAAATAATGAGAACTCTTTTAAGTTTAATATTGTTATTTCAAATCTTATTTACGTTTGGGCAAGGAAATGCTAGAGCAACCAAAACTAATCGGACTATAGAAAAACAAACACTTTTCGGGATACAAATTAGTCCCATTATTCCTACCAACTTTCTTGAAAAATCGAATTATCAATACGAAAGCGATACTGTTAATTACAGTATTCAAAATCATACATCTGTATCTTATGGGGTAGAAATAAGACACTATTTCACCTATCGTTTTGCATTAAATACGGGAATTCTGTACACCAAACGAAATATTGATGTCGATTTTTCGAGCCAACATTCTGTTTCAAATAAAAAACTTAACGATACTACATTTACTCGTCAATTACAATTTACAGCTTTCGAAATCCCCATTAAAGCCTCTGGTTACGTTCGTCTTTCTAAACAAATATATATGAGTATTGCTGGAGGTATCCATCTAAATTTTTACCCTTCTGATATTAGAGTCGATAATGTTTACATGCAAAGAGCCGAGCATTTTGGGTTAAATGCTTTTCAGTTTTTTCAATTAGGTATATCGGGAAGTTTGGGCTGGGAATACCGAACCCAAAATTCCGGGATATTTTTTATAGGAGCTAGTTATCAAACTCATATCAACAATATGGCATACGTACTTCTATTCGAAGAAGAAACCATTCACAATGCCGATTATTTTGAACCTGTTAAGGGAAGTTACTTTTCAATAGATATCAAATATTTCTTTCCTTTCAACGAAAAAAATCGAAAATAATTGAGCAGTTGTAATTCTTATAAAGATAGTAAACCAGCCATTTCTAACCATAATGTTAATAGAATCGTTTTATTCATATTTAGCTTTGTACTTCTAGTCCTAATTATTGGTTTAATCTTATAACTTATTATTAATAACCAGATTACGTAAATACAGCTAAACTATTTAGTAGAATTATAGTCTTCAATTTTGTTCTCCAAACTATATTTTTCATCTCAAATTATTATTAGTATTATTAAAGGAAATCCAAACAATCGTAATTATTCATTTATAACCCATTCTTACACAAATAGATACAAATCATCTATATGTCACGCTAACCCCATCGGTCTAAATCACTATCAAAAAATAATAATAATAACTTATTTATACACATTCTAAATAATAATAACTTTCTATACATTAATTATTAATCAAAGGATTTTTATAATTTTGTAGAAATACTTAATATGAAATATCTACTCCTACAAATTATCTTTTTTTCGATAATTTTTAGCTCTTGTAAAAAAGAAAATGAAGCCTATTTTGATAAGTCCAATGGATTGACAACTATCCATATAGACAGTATTAAATACAGCTATATTTCTGAAGATTACAATTACTTTTACAAGGGATTGTTTAGCAGTAAATCCGATATTCAAAAATTCAATCTCGTCCTAAAAAAAGATAGAAAATACAGGCTTTCTAGCTCTCAACCATTTATCAACTTTTCCACTATCAATTTAACCTTACTTGCAGGAAATGACACCATTACAGTTTCTCAAAATTTGAATGGACAGCAAGTTTTATATTTTAATTCTTCCAAAGATCAAACATTAATCTTACAAGCCCAATTACAAAACAAATACAACCTAAGCTTAGACTATAATTTATACTTCGAGGAATTAAATTACCCTTCAATAAATATAGAAAACAAAACGTTCTCATATTATGGTCATTTTTCTAATGATAACACAGATACGTGCTATTTCTACCCTTCTAACTCCTATTGGTATAAATGGATGAAACTTGACCAAGAACTTTCAAATACTTCTAAAATCGATTTTAATATTATCAGTTCCGACGAAAATAAAAATCAAGACTTAGGCTTTATTATTGGAGGTACTAATGAGCTTTCTGCAGGAAACAATTATGCCAACAACCTACCCAATGGCGTGTTCTTTTCTATAAAAAATAAACAATATACCATTACACAAATAGAAGATTCATATTCTAATATTATAGAAACAGGAACTTTACAGTCAACTTTAGACTTTAATCAAACCATAAATTTTAGGATAGAAACAGATTCTTCTTACAGTAATAAAAAGAATATTTTTATTAATAACGAACTTACAGCAAAAATAGACATTCCTATTTTAGATAAATTCTATGCTGTTTTTTCTGATAGAATTCTTCTGCCCATAAAAATTTATAATTTAAACATTTCTAACTAACACATCTTCGATGAGAAACCTAATTCTACTTATTGCAATCGGCTATATAAATATCAGTTTTGCTCAGCAAGACAAAATCTACAAAGACATAAATATCGCTCTAAAAAACTACGACAAAGTCTATAAATTAGATTTGAATTGGAAAAAATTAGGACAATTACCTGATTCTATTCAATACATGACTCATTTAACATATTTACGTGTTAGCTCGAATAAATTAACAGAGTTTCCTAAAATCATTTGTAAATTAACCCAACTAACAGAATTAGATATCAGTTGGAACGAAATAACAAGTTTACCAGATTGTTTGGGCGAGTTATCGCAGCTTAAAAAACTAACAGCTAACTCAAATAAAATAACAAATTTACCCGAAAGTATTATTAATCTAAAAAATATTGAAGATATTAATCTTTCTAATAACCAACTTATTTCTCTCCCTCAGGACATTGGAAATTTGGGACAATTAAAACAACTCAATCTTGGTTCTAACAAGCTAAAAGATATTCCAGAAAGTTTAGGACAACTCACCCAACTCGAAATCTTAGATATTGGCTTTAATAATTTAGAATCTATCCCTGAATCTATTGATGAACTTACCCAACTCAAAAATTTAGCCGAAATTAAAGAAAAAAGAGCTGAACTAATCCAAGAACAAGAAGATAGAAAAGAACAAGAAGAATTTGAACGTCAACAACAAGAGGAAATTTCTCATTTCAAATATGTATTAAACTTTGATCCTCAAGAATTAATTGATCCCGAAACAGGAGAATTTGACGAAAAAACAGCCTACGAAAGTTTACCTTGGAAGATTGAAGATATTTATAACTTTCTAAAAACTAAAACCGATTTTATTTATAATATTGAACGTTTTTCGTACAAAAAAAACAAAGTTGTTGACCAAGCACAATATGGTTATAAAATACTAACAGACGACAAGCAAGTTATTGAATCTGTTCCTTACAATTACAGTAAAAAGAAATTCGTTGAGAAACATGGTTTACTCGCCGATTTCAGAACCACTATTTCGTTAGATTCAAGTAATGTATCTATGAAATTTATGCCTTTCAACCTTCTATCACCTTTCCGTGTTTTAAAAGAAACCGAAACTCTAAAAATTGGTAAGAAAAGTTACGAATGCATTCAAATTGAGGGTAGTTTTATGTTCCAAAAAATAAAATATTGGATGGACAAAAATCAAGCAGGATTGATTGTAAAAGTCGTTTCCGAATCTACTTACTCTAGACAAACTTGGACGCTTAAAAAAGTAAAATAAAAATCTATTTACGCCTCCAATATATTCTAGACTTTTAGACGAACAATAATGTTCTAAATATTATTAATGTAGAACAAATATTAATATTTGTTATTCAACGCAAACGCATTTAGATTTCTCGACTACGCTCGAAATGACAAAAAGAAAGATTATCAATTTCTTGACTATGCTCGAAATAACGGACAGGAAAACATCCCAAGTTTTTTGACTACACTCGAAATGACAAAAAGAAGAGTTACGAA
>JAMOQL010000284.1 GCA_027064025.1 Bacteroidales bacterium | reverse complement strand
TATGTAAGTGATAATCTAATTTTTTTTGTAATTTACACTGTGTAAAAAAATAAACAACATCGGTGATTAGGATAAAAAATAATATAACAAAAGGTCTTGTAGTTTTTGAAGTTTCAGAAAATGTAAGTAAGCAGGATCTTTTGGATGCATTAGAAGAGTTATCTCAATATTCAATTTCTATTAGGAACATAAAGATTATACAAATAGATAAAGGAGCAAAACCAACTTTCAAGCCTATTGAAAATATTAATCTAGCATTTGCCGCCAAAAAATATTTTTACTTATTCGATTCTATCAAATTTGCTTTTGTAACACTAAAATCTATGAATATGGCTTTCTTTATTTTAGCCATAACATCAATAATTAATAAAAGATTTAAAGCAAAGGTATTCTCTTCAGAAAAAGAAGCTGAAGAATGGCTGTTTTTTGAGTAGATTAAAGTTGGTTTATCAGTAAAAAGTATTTTCAGTAAAAAAAATAAAGAATTAATAAGTATTAGGTTGGTATAATATAAAATTGATGTTATTTTTGATGTCAATGAATACAATCCATCATAATACATGTCCTATTTGTGGACAACAAAATCTTAAAACAAAGTATAACCTTCAGGATTATACTGTTTCCAAAGAGTTTTACGATATTTTAGAATGTGAATCTTGTGGTTTTATGTTTACACAAGATCCTCCAGATGCTAAATCTATAGGGCCTTATTATAAATCGGATGCTTATGTTTCGCATAGCGATACCCAAGAAGGTCTCTTTTTTAAGATTTATCATAAAGTTCGTGAGCATATGCTAAAGCAAAAACGAAAAGCTATTATAGAAAATTCGTCGGGACACCGAACTTTAAAACTATTGGATATAGGAACAGGGCGAGGCTATTTCTTAAACCACATGCAGGAACAAGGTTTTCTGTGTACAGGGATTGAACAAGATCCTGAAGTTAGAAAAATAGCATCGGAAGAATTTAATTTGAAAATATTAGCACCCGAACAATTGTATCAATTTGAAGAAAATAAGTTTGATGTGATTACGCTTTGGCACGTGCTAGAACATGTTCACGACTTAAAAGGCTATCTAGAAAAAATTAAGAGTATATTAAAATCAGATGGCTTATTAGTTATTGCTCTACCTAATCCCGATAGCACAGATGCTAAAATTTATCGAGAACATTGGGCAGGTTGGGATTTACCAATTCATCTATGGCACTTTAAACCTCAGAATATTGAATCGTTATTATCGCAATATCAATTTAATATGGTGGATAAACGTCGCTTGCCATTCGATCCTTTTTATGTATCAATTTTGGGATCTCAGCAACGAGGAGATAAACTTCCTATGATTAGTGGCGGATTTAAAGGATTGCGTTCCTATATTTCTTGTCTTTCCGATATTGACAAAACTACTTCATTGATTTACTTCTTTAAAAAAGAATAAATAAATCTTGAATACTAAAAACGCTTAAGTTATTTATTAATAGATGGTTAAATGATAAAACAAGTCCTAGTTTTCTTTATTACTTTAGTACTCTTTATTGCTTGCGATAATTCTAACATTGATCAGAAGCATTTTATTAGCAATATAGATTACAGAAATCAGGTTCATAAGGATTTTACTTTGGTAGAGCATCAGATGAAAGGTAGAAAACTTGAATTGTTTTCTGTTTTTAATACTAAAATATCTCTTAAAGAAAAAGAAGCTTTAGAATTTTTATATGCCTATATGCCCTTGAGCGATTTGGCTAATTATGATGGTCAATTCTTTTTAAATAATGTAAAATTAGCATTCCAATCTAGACAAGAAATGCCTTGGGGGAGATCTATTCCCGAGTCCATATTTCGTCATTTTGTCTTACCATATCGAGTCAATAACGAAAATTTGGATTCTGCAAGACAAGTTTTTTATCAGGAGCTAAAACCTCGGGTTGAAAAATTAAGTCTTAAATCAGCCATTCTCGAAATAAATCATTGGTGTCGCGAAAAAGTAATATACCAACCAACCAATGACAGAACTATTTCGCCATTAGGAGCCATAAAATCGGCTTATGGCAGGTGTGGTGAAGAATCAACATTTACCGTAACAGCCATGCGTTCGGTTGGAATTCCTGCACGTCAATGTTATACTCCTCGTTGGGCACATAGTGACGATAATCATGCTTGGGTAGAAGTTTGGGTAGATGGAAATTGGCATTTTATTGGAGCTTGTGAGCCTGAGCCTGATTTAGATATTGCATGGTTTTCTGCTCCAGCTCTTCGTGCCATGTTAGTTCATACTAAAGTTTTTGGCAAGTATACAAGTCAAGAGGATATTATTAACTCAAAAGGAAAATATACAGAAATCAATGTTTTAGAAACATATGCTCCTACGAAAAAGATATTTATCAAAGTCATTAATGATAAAGCAAAGCCTATAAAAGATGCAACTGTAGAATTTCAATTGTATAACTATGCTGAATATTATCCAATTGCTACTAAACGCACTTCGAGTACGGGGATAGCATCATTGGAAACAGGTTTGGGCGATTTATTAATTTGGATTAGAAAAGATAGCTTATTCACTTATAAGAAAATTACGGTTTCGGATACCGATACATTAACTCTAACTCTTGATAATGCAGATTTTTCTGAGCGAACTATTGATTGGGATTTAGTCCCTCCAATCTCACGAACACCTAAATCGGTTTCGGAAATAGGGGAAATTGAGAATGATAAACGATTAATAGAAGAAGATAAAATTAGAGAACAATATATTGCAAGTTTTATCTCGGACAACGAAATCTCGGCTTGTGCCAAGAAGTATAACTTAGATATCGATTCTGTTTCCGTATTTCTGAAATCTAGTCGTGGTAATTGGAAAGAAATAAAAACATTTATTGAAGAAGCGGCTAAAATTAATCCTAATTATATTTTAGATTTTTTAAATCAACTCTCTAAAAAAGATTATCGAGATGCTAACTCAAATCACCTTCTGGGTTTGTATCAATCTTCGATGATGTATAAAAATAAATCGGAAAAGTTTATAAAATATATTTTAAATCCTAGAATAAGTTTTGAAGGACTTGTTGACTATAAAAGCTTCTTAACTAAGAATTTTAAATTTAATCAAACTACAGATACTTTACTTGCAATTCGTGATTTTAAAGATTGGATTATTAACAATATAAAATCTTCTAATGATAATTATTACGGTTTAGATTTATCACCAATAGGGGTGTATCAAAGTAAATATTCAGACAAAATATCGAGAAATATTTTTTTTGTTGCACTTTGTCGAACTTTTGGTTTTCCAAGTCGATTAGAACCCGCAAGCTTAATCCCTCAATACTTTTTTGAAGGAAAGTGGCATTATATTTATTTTGATAAACCGAAAATAGAGAACGAGATTCCGATGGCTGAAATTAACTGGAAAAAATCATCTGATATTAAAAAAGATATAGAATATAGGGTTCATTTTTCGTTATCCTATTTCGAAAATGGTAGATACAATATTTTAGAATATGGTTGGGGAGAACCGTTTTCGAAATTAGAGAAAAGTATTGAACTTAGAGCTGGTCATTATTTACTTATTACTAGTAATCGTAAAGCTGATGGTTCTGTATTGACTAGAAATAAATTTTTTAATTTAAGTGCTAATCAGTCCTTAGATATTAACATTGAGATAAGAAAAGATTTCCAAGCACTAAAAGTGATAAAAAAAATAGAAAAGTCTTTAGAATATAAAGATGTCAATGGAAATATTCAAGTATTTCCTATAAACGAAGCTTACGTTTTAGCTTGGATAGAAAATGGAAAAGAAACTACAAATCATACTTTAAAAGACATTTCAAAAACGAAGGAAAGTTTTGAAAAGAATCAACTGAAAGTATATTTAATGTTTAAGAATAAGGAAGATCTCAATGCTTTTAAAAATGAAGGTTTTGATTTGCCGTCGACTACAATACTTGGTGTGCAAAATAATTTTAGTACTATTGTTACTAAGCTTAGCGCATATCCATTGTACACATTAATACTGAACCATAATATTTATTATTTATCGCAGGCTTATCAAATTGGAATTGCCGAACAATTGATTAAAACAAACAGTAAGTTGTGTTCGTCAAAAACATGCAAAATAGATGGTCAAAATTTATAGATAAATATTTAATATTATCTTAATACAAGTGAAAAGTAAGTAAGAATATAACTTTTTTAAAAAAAATAAGTAACATAGTAGATAAACTATTAACTAAAAAAATAATGATGGACCAGAACATAATAGAAAGAGCTAAAAAATGGCTTTCGGAAGATTTTGATCTAAAAACTCGAAAAGCTGTTCAAGAATTATTAGATAGTAATGATACCGAATTAGTTGAATCGTTTTATAAAGACCTAGAATTTGGAACTGGAGGTCTGCGAGGAATAATGGGAGTGGGGACCAATCGAATGAATAAGTATACCGTTGGTATGGCTAGTTTAGGATTGGGGAGATATATTAAAAAACAGTTTAAAAATTTACCTCAGACAAAAGTGGTGATTGCCTACGATTGTAGGAATAATTCACCTTTCTTCGCTGAAACAGCAGCTAAAATCTTGAGTTCGTTAAATTTTAAAGTTTATTTGTTCGAGTCTTTACGTCCAACACCAGAGTTGTCTTTTGCAATAAGAAGTCTAAATTGTCAATCAGGTATTGTAATTACGGCATCGCACAATCCTAAAGAATACAATGGGTTTAAGGCATATTGGAATGAAGGAGGACAACTTATCTCTCCACACGATACCAATGTTATTGAGGAGGTAAATAAGGTTAATATTAGTGATATAGATTTCGACGGTCATCCAGAAAATATTAAAACTTTAGGTTCAGATTTCGATGAAATGTATTTGAATAAAATACATGCGTTATCATTGAATCCCGGTATTATTGAAAAGCATAAAAATTTGAATATTGTTTATACACCCATACACGGAACAGGGGTGAATTTGGTGCCACAATCTTTAAAACAATTTGGTTTCAAAAATGTTAATTTGGTCGAAGAACAGGCTATTGTTGATGGAAATTTCCCAACTGTATATTCACCTAATCCAGAAGAACGTTCAGCTCTAGAAATGGCTATAGCTAAAGCTAATTCGATAAATGCTGAATTAGTGATGGCTACAGATCCCGATGCCGATAGAGTTGGAATAGCAGTTAGAGATTTGAATAACAATTTTATATTATTGAATGGAAATCAAACAGGAGCCTTATTAATTAATTATCTTCTATCTCAATGGAAAGTAAAGGGGAAACTAACTGGAAATGAGTATATTGTAAAAACAATTGTTACTTCTGAATTGTTAGTAGATATGGCTAAAAAATACGAGGTAGAGTATTTTGATGTATTAACTGGTTTCAAATTTATTGCAGATGTAATAAAACAAAATGAAGGTGTCAAAACTTTCATAGGTGGTGGCGAAGAGAGTTACGGTTATTTAGCAGGAGAGTTTGTTCGTGATAAAGATGCTGTAATGTCTTGTTCATTGATCGCCGAGGCAGCTGCTTTTGCTAAAAATCGGGGAATGACACTTTATCAGCAGCTTTTAGATATCTATAAAACTTACGGTATTTATTACGAAGATTTAATTTCGGTTGTTAGAAAAGGTAAGGAGGGAAGTGAACTTATTCAACAAATGATGACAGATTATCGTGTAAATCCGCCGAAAGAAATTAATAATTCTGAATTGATTTTGATAAAAGATTATCAACAGTCGC
>JAMOQL010000283.1 GCA_027064025.1 Bacteroidales bacterium | reverse complement strand
TTTGCCATTTTTTTTGGCAAGCTAACTTTTACAGCTCTCTATAAAGATAAATAAAATTCAATTAAAAACCTAATATACAACAAGTTAAATCTGAGTTTTTAAACGCGTTTTCCCTGATTTGTTATGGTCTTTTAATATTATTTTCCAGTCGCTAATTTATATAAATATTCAGGTGCAAAATCAGCCTCACAATCCCATTCAATCGTCCATTTATTTTGTTTAAATCTCTTAAAATATTCGATGTCTTTTAATGGTTGAAAAACTTTTCCTTTTATACTGTCTTTTAAATCAACAACGGCTTTAATTCCATCGTTAAAAATCAACTTGATTTTGTAACCACCTACATATTTCGCTTCTGTTACCCAAATTAAATCCATATTATTTTATTTTAAAGGGTTTATTTTATCAGGTGAAGTGTCATTTTTACATTTCTCCCAATTATTTATTAATTCCTCTTTGTGTAAATCTAACCATTCAAAAATTAATTTCAATGCTCTTTTAGGCATAAATCCATTAACTACTTCGTCATTTAAATTTACCACAACACGATATTCACCATATTCTGCATGAAAATGTGGCGGATTATGTTCATTGAAGAACATCCTTATTATTATTCCGTAAAATCTACTAATTTCTGGCATACTACAAAGATACAAAAAGCAAATAATAAAATCAATTACTATTTGCTTTTCTATTTTAAAAAAGTGAAATTACCACTGCAATTCTAATGCAAAACAACTATTTGCTTCAATTTTTATAGTTCCATTTGTTATTTCATCAGTTCCGTTTTTAACAGAATAATTATAAGTATTGCTTTTAGAACCACCTAAATCTTTAGTTACCGTTGCTGAACCATCTTGACCACAAGTAGGAGCACTTGTCCAATAAGTTGATGTGCTTTCTGTATCTAATAATTGACCATCAACATAATATGTTAATTCAGTAATTCCATATGCCTGTAAACTATCAGACATTGTTTTACCAAACCAAAATACTGCGGCTCCTTCATAAGCACAACTTCCATCATCTTCTTCCGCTGTTGCACTATAATTTTTACTATCAAGGGCTGAATTCAATTTCTAACGCAACAAAGGGTTAAAAAAATTAATATAAATCAAAGTTAGTTTTTTTTCTTTTTCCAAACAACTTTTTTTTGTGGAGTTGTTTGAAAAAAGAAAAAATATTATCATGTTCTTCGAGGACTTCTATAGGGGTTTTATATCCTAATATTTTACGAGGTCTATTGTTTAACCAATCCTGTACTTTTTCTAATTCTATAGCCGATACTTGATTAAAATCTGTTCCCTTAGGGAATATCCGTCTAATCATTCCATTTGTGTTTTCATTTGTACCTCTTTCCCAAGAGGAATAAGGATGGGCAAAATATACTTTCATTCCTGTTTCTTTTGTAAATAATTTATGGGCTGCCATTTCTTTTCCATTATCGTAAGTCATTGTCCTACAATATTGCTTAGGTCAAGTCTTCATTGCTTGAACAAAGGATTCTACAACGGTTTGTGTTTTTCTATCTTTTAATTTAACAATATATACAAATCTTGTCTTTCTATCGACTATTGTGCCTATGGCAGATTGTTGTCCTTTGCCTATTATTAAATCCCCTTCAAAATCTCCAATATGAGCCCTTTTATCTACTATTGAGGGTCTTTGTTCTATACTAATAGCATCTTTTATTAATCCTCGCTTAAATGAAGTATTTTTGGGCTTTCTTCTTGATTTATGACGATGTAATAATTTAAGGTTATGTTTTATTTAATTGTGGGATATTCAATTTTAAGTAATTACTCTCAATTTTTCTGAATATTTCAATTGTATTATTCTCACTTAATATTGCTTTGATAATATCTTTAATCGGACTTACCGATTTCTTTAGCTTTCGGATTAATACAAACCAATTTAGATATTGAGATAAATATTTTGTTGATACTCCATAAAAACGTTTTACCCATCTTTCATATAAGTTATCAAGTGAATTTACATGTTGAACATGATAACACTTGTTTTTTACGTGATGTTTTGAAGCTATAAATGTATGATGTTCAAGCCCTTTATTTTTAGCCCATAATTTAATAGATGGATGAGAGTCTGAACATAAAACATTTTCGGAGTCAATAAAATCTCCAATTGTTTTATGTTCAGACTCTTCATCAATTCTTCCAATTTTAGCAAATTTCATAGTAGGATTGTTTTCCCTGTCTGTGGCGACCATTATAGAAACTTTATCATTACTGATACCTCTTTTTATTTTTCTATCACTGGGTCTTTTGTAAGCTTTTCGTTTTAAAGGTCTTCGACCTTTTTCATTAATATCAAGTTGTTTGTCATCACATTCAACAATGCCACGAAATCTATCTCAATTAGATTTTGACATCGATGATAAAAGTTTATGTCGCCAGTCAAAAGAAGTTTTTATATTGATATTTAGAGTTGAGGCTACTTTCCTTATCGTAGGGCTCTCTATAAACATTTCAATAAATCTTTCAAACTTTTTTATATCATGTATCCCAGATATAGCTGTGCCTGTATAATCATTGAAAGTTTTATTGCATTCTTGACATTGGTAGCGTTTTCGTCCTTTATAAGACCCATGTCCGTAAATGTTAGAGCTTTCACAATGCGGACAAGTTATTTTCTTATCTGGATTTATTTCTGAAGAAATCTTTATGACTGAGGGATAGTTTCCAAATTCATTATTTAACTGATTATAAAGACGTTCTCTGTCTTCAAAACTTAAAGTATTTAGAATCTCTCTTATTTCCATTTGACAAATATACTTAATCCTACATACTTATAAAACATAACCTAATTTTATTAATTTTAAATTCATCTTTCCCTGAGGATGAGCGTAAATGTATTGATAAATACTCTCGTGAGAAATGCGCATACTATCGTCATTAAGGTAATCAAGGGCTAATCGCCCTGAGATAATATCAGGAGATAACTTATTGAGTAAGCCTCTGTAAACATAAATCTTTAATCGTTTATTCTTATCTAATTTATGCCCTCTGTGTTTATACTTATTCATATCATTACTACACCAATGTGATAATGATGCTTTATAATTATCCGAAGGTAATTGATACCATTTATTGACCTCTCTGCTTATTGTTGAACGAGATCTTTTTAGCTTTTTGGCGATATAAGATTTACTCCTATTTTCTTCTAATAAAGTTTCAATCTTTATGCGTTCGGATAAACTTAATCTACTATACTTTTTTTCCATAATACAACAAATTTAAAAATTTAATTTGTTGCGTTAGGTTATTGAACTCGCGATGTTTTTCTTAGCTTGTGTTTCAACGTTTAAAATAAACATCAGTGCACGATATTTTAGTAATAAACTTCACACAACGAAAGTAGCAAAATTTCACACATTTAAAAAAGCAAAAATCTGCGAGATTTTTGCGGTGTTCAAAACCGCACTTTCGTTCGATATGAGCCACTTGGCGTGCATTGTGTTTATTTGTTGTTGTAGCAAGTAATTCATTATACTCTTTCTTTAATCTTTTTTCTTACTTCATCAAAAGTGTCAATATTTTCAGCCCATTTTGCTGTTTCAGGTTCAATCCAAGTTAAGATTTCATTGATTTCTTTTCTTCGTAAAATCAATTCTTTAACATCCCAAACAATCGGGTCGTAATGATAAATTCTATTTCTAAAAGTTCTTAATCTGTTCAGTTTTGCAGAAACACTTGTCCTTTTCCTCATTTTCTTTGGTAAATATGGAAATGCTTTTAATAGTGGTTTCCAAAATATTTTTGCATTACTTCGATTGAATAAGATTGTCCAAAACCCAAAATTCAATTCGGCAATTATTCTGTCATTTGTTGGTTCTTTTCCCGATTTTACAAGTTTATTTTCGATTTCAGTTATCTGTTTTTTTAGTTCTTTCGGTAATTTTTCTTTTAACCAATCTTCTGTATCAAAGTGTTTTATGCAAGATTGATTAATTGTATTTCTTAATGATACTTCTAAAATTGATAGATTTGAATAAAATGATTGTGATATTTCAATATTTGATTGATAAAGCAAAAAGCTCTTTTTCAAATCGTTAGGATAACGCTTTTGATAAGAACTAAATCTTTCTTTTGATATTGTTTTAACAATTTTTTCAACTTCCATATACAAATGTATAAAAATATTTCGTATATTTGCAACGCAGTCCTCAGTAACTCCTCTCTCTCTTATGAGATGATGAAACTGGGGTTTTTTGTTTTGTTACACTCTTTACACTTATTACAATTAATGCTATAAATATTACTCCATACAAATATTCAGACATATTAAAAATTGTAAGTCTTCAAACCAAAGTGGACTAATTAGGTTAAAAATTAAGAGAGTATTTTCTCATTATTTTTTTGTAAAGTTAATAATTAATTTCTCAGTTTTAATACATTTATTTTTAATAGCATTTTCAGCATGTTTTTGGGGCTAAAAACGCCATCAAAAATAAATTTTGTTACGTAGGTATTCCTTACGTCTAATCGTTAAAGTTTTCAGCTTTATTTTTTCTCGTTTCTTTAGGATTTTGTGCTGAGTTCCAAAGTAAACATCGGCAGGAGCCACATTCTTTACTGATTCGTGATACCGCTCGTTATTGTAATACGGTACATACTTTTCTAAAGCCTTGACTAATTCCTCTGGTCTATGATAAATATCTAATTTAATAACAGATTTCATAGTTCGATGGTATCTTTCTATCTTCCCTTGTGTTTGAGGATATAAAGGGCGTCCATTAACGGGCTTTATCCCTTGACCAATCAAATAGTCTCTAAAAACAGCTCCAATATAACTACTCCCATTATCGCTTAGAACCTTAGCGGGTCTTTGTCCTGGCTTTAGGTTAGATTTGATTATAGCTTGTTCAATCGTTTCTTTAGCATCTTCAGCTCTCATATTACGATATAGCTTCCAGTGGACGATATATCGGCTATAATCATCTATCACAGTCGATAAAAAATACCATCCCCAACCAGGTATCTTAAAATAAGTGAAATCGGTCTGCCACATTTGATTGACATAAGTTGTTTTATCTTTAAACTCATCAGCTGCCTTTATCAACTCAAAGGCTGGAGTTTGTATGAGTCCATGACGCTTTAGAAGCCTATAAACAGTGCTTTCTGATATAAACTTATTAAATGTATCGGTATATAAATAGGCTATCTCTCTCGAAGATTTGGCGGTATGCTCTAATGCCATATCCAATATTATGTTTTGTTCTTTCTCTGGAACTTGATTCCAATAGCTCTGCCGCTTTGTTTGTCTTGCCAATAGGCCATCGTAACCATTTAGCAAATAAGCATTATACCAGCGGTAAAAGGTGCTCTTGTGGACACCTAAGGCCTTAAACGTTTTGTTAACACTATCGCTACTTTGCTCTACAAGACGTATAATCTCGTATTTCTCAGCTTGATTTAATCGTATATATCTTTTGTATTTATGCTCTACTCCAAGCCTGTTATACTTTTTTTTAAATATTCATTTTGTAGATATAGATTAGCCAGAGCCTTCTTTAAATCATCATTCTCTATTTTTAGGCCATCTACTTCTTCACTATTAGCATTGCGCTCTGTATCACCATTTAAACGCTTCTTCCCTCAGGGAAATCGCTTTTAAACTTTAAGGATAAGTTCTCTATATTTGTCATCTAAAGCGGCTTTAATTCGCCTTGCGTTCTTTGACATTTTATTCTAAGTACATGACAAAAAATATAAACTTCTGATTATCAACAAAACAGACGCTTGTTTATTTGGTTAAAAC
>JAMOQL010000282.1 GCA_027064025.1 Bacteroidales bacterium | reverse complement strand
TAGTCCACGCAATGATCATAAGTGTGATATATGCCTCACTCCTAAATGTCGTTCTTGGCTTATTATAGACTTCAACAGCTAACAGTGCAGCATCTATAGATGATTCTAAAAGTGATTTTGTCTTTCCTTTCCTCAACTTCATTAGTTAAATGCCCTAACGTCTAAGCTCACCTGCCGCTATGAAGCGCCAGCGGAATAGCGGTCAGGTGAAGCGCTTTGTTCGGTTTTTTTGTATATTTTCATATCATTACAATATCTGCTATTTATAGAGACTCCATTACCTTCTTTAGTTCTTTTATTGCCCGAATAACCTCATTGAGTCTTTTAGTTGCATCATCAATAAGTGAGCCATCTGGAGTATCCCATGTACCGTGAGCTTTGCCTTTCCCTCTTCTTATCTGTAAATCGTTCAATACCCCATAAATAATTGAAATTTTGTCTTCATTACTAGATGCTTTTAATATAAATTTCAGCAATCCAAGTGTGCCAAGCTGATTATTCTTATTTCCTAACTTTGAAGCGATTTTCTTCAAGGGGCCTTTCAAGAAACCTTCATTTGTAACATTAGCCAATGCAATAATAAAATCATGCCATTGGTTTGCATTTTCAGAATTTACATAATATAAGCCTTTACTCGCTGTTTCCCAGCTTCCACCTTTTGGTGCCCAAATGCGCAATTTTTCATCTCCAATTTCAACCTTGCCTAAATCTTCCAGTACATCTTGGAGTTGTTGAAGTAATGACTTCTCATCAGGAAACTGAGCCTCAAAATCTGTTTGAAATGCTCTTTTTGATATAGGTCCTTTAGGTTCTTCGTTATATTGCAACCAATGTAATTGCTCTTTGTAAGGCAGTCGTGCGAGGTATACAGCATACGTATGAACTTGATTATATTCATTGATATCGTATGATTGTAAATACCAACCTCCACGACATGAAATAGATCGTTCGTTTAATTCATATTTATCAGGATTGTTCTTATATTTATCTAAAACTTCAGCTTTAAAAAAAATTGGACTTGTTTCAAATGGCAAATCACTTTCAGTAAAGTAATTAGCGAAATTCTTTGGATTAATTGAGTAATCTTTGAGTATCCTTCCATTCTTCCAGTCTTGGACTATGAACTCCGCGTATTTCTTTTCAACTTCTTCATCACTATTAAAACGCCAAGACAAAAGTTGTTCTTTAGGTGTTTTCGGCTTCTCAATCTGCGCGCCTCTAAATTCTACATATTCATCCTTACATATTCTGATTTCAAATTTTGCATCATATTCTTTTGGTTCATATATCTCTGATTTGCAGGCATCGTAGCTTGGCCAATATGTATTGAAACGATTAAAAGAGAAATAACGGACTAGAACCCATTTACCAAGGTACAACAGCTTATCAAGAGCTTTTCTCCTGATTAATATCAATTTAACACTACTGTTTTTAATTATTTTTATTATTTCAATTTCTTCTCCTAATTCATTAATTCTGCAATATGAGCCTTTTTTTTCACTCCAATGTAAATCTAAAGGATGTGTAACTAATTGGTTAAATTCATAATATGTTTCTTCACCTTTGGGCCTTCCATAATATTGTCTATCGAAAAATAATGGCATTTCGGAATGGTAAAAATCTGCAGGATTGCCCCAGCACGGCTCTATCCAATGGCGATCACCACTCATTACGTGATCATAAGCCGAAGATGGGGGATGAATACTGAAGTTAGGTAAATGTTTCTTAAATTCATCAAGATTGGTCTCTGGTAAAAGCATTGGATATAGCCAATACCCACCAGCTTGTTTCAATGTTATACAATATAAAATAAGCCATCCATCAAACTCAGAGAAAATAAATTCCCAATTTCGTGAAAGCAAAGAATCCATTCCCGGTGATATCTTATGCGAATTTTGAACTTTTATAATTTGATCAATGAGATTTATGAATATTTTTTCCAGCATTTGCTCCTCATTAAAATATAATAGCGATTTGTTAGCAGATTTTTTGCTCTATTTCGGTGACTAATTCTTCAACAGTACGACCCGTAAAAGAATTATCAAATCGCCACGTTCCAGAAACCTTTTTTTGAATACGATTCATTCCTCTTCTATCAGTTACAATACGATAAATCTTACCATTGTAACAAGTAGGGAAGCCATCCTCTATTCGCCAGTCGTGAATGTATGGACGAATTTTCGTAATATGTGCAAGAAACTCTGAACAAGTTTTGTATCGCTTCTCAGGATTTAAGTTACAGGATTTAGATATAGTTCTCCGAATTTTTTGACATACCCACGGAGGCAACGTGCTAAGGTCGATAATTTGTCCACGTTTAATCTTGTCCTCAATTATATTAGTTGCAAATAATTGTCGGTCAACTGGATCTGTTATTTCCCAATATTTTCTTAGTTGATGTTTATTCAACCAAGCCGTTTCTTCATAAGGCAATTTCCCGCCAAGTAGTTGGTAGAGAAGCATACCAACCTGGTAAATATCTCCAGCTATTCCATATAAATTGTGTTGTATCGACTCAGGTGGACGATAAATCAAAGAATGACCTGAGCCTGGAACGGTTGAATGTCCTTCTGGAAGATGTTTGACGGAACCAAAATCACCAATAACAGCACGATCATCATCATTTAAAAGTATATTTTGAGGCTTTAAATCCCGATGTAAAAGTCGAGCAGCATGTAAATGGCTTAAACCTGATAATACATCCCGTACCATTGAAATGGCTCGTAAGTTACCATGAATCCCACGCATTAGTTCATCATCTAAATCTCCTCGCTGATAAAAAGGCGTAACGAAATAGGCATAGTCTTCATTTACTAAGGCGGCATCTAAAATAGAAATTATATTTTCTGAGTCAAGTAAGGCTAAGCGTTGTGGTTCTGCATGGAATTGAGGGTCACCACCCCAATCGTAAAATTTAACTGCTACACGTTGCTTATGAATTATGTTTATTCCAAAAAAAAGCCATCCATTAGAACCTTTGCGGCTTTGTTTGTCAAAGCAGATGCTTGAACTTAAATCCTTTAATTTATCTATTATTGGCTGGGGTGCACTTATTCTATCAAGATTTAACATTGACATAACATATCTACTCTAAAGCTGTAAATGCAGTATCAAAAGCAACATGTTGATATTTATTAATATTCTCTGGGTAATCTGGCGAAAAATTACGCTTTGCAGCGGAAATAGATTGAGGAGATATAAGAACAATCCTACAGCTTGGATATAGTTGAATTAAACCTTCCATTTTAAAACTTAAAGGACCACCAGAATATTCTCCTTTTTTATTCCGCTTTTTAATAGCGATTTTTTCTACATGGTATTCTCTAAAAAAGGCATCTATTGCATTCTTAAATGCCTTGACTTCATCAGGATTTTCATCGTCTCCTAGAATAATCTTTGGAGGAGACGTTTCTACTAATGAATAATTGTCTTTGGTTCCACTTAACACAACCAAACGGGCCTCAGAAGAAGCAAGTTCAATTCCACATACAATCATTTTTCCTCCTGCTAACGTCCAGGGTCACTTGCCGACATGAGCGCAGCGAAATGGCGGTCAAGTGAACCCTGTTGTTAGAAAATTTGTCATTATTATATTAGTTTTCAAGCCAATCCCTCAAATTTTCTCTATAAGTTGAATCCGGTAATGTTAAAAGATTACATAATTCTTCTAAATCATTTTCTGGAATAAGAGAAACTAAAGTTATTTTTCTCCCAATACCGTTTAGTGACGTTCCTATAACAAAACCGAAGGGACAAGAAGCGGTTTCCTCTATAAAAATCCAGAATCTGTCATGAAATTGGTATTCACATTCTTGAGAATTTAAAAAATTAGGGAATATCTCCAACTCTTCTAATGAGTTAAAAATACTATTTTTAATATTTTCATTGGAAGAAGGTGCAATAAATAATACTTTTTTAAGAGAAGTATAATCTTTTAAAATCTTAAAAATTTCTATTAATTTTGCTTGATAGTCTGGATCATAATTTCGTGGGAATATATATGGATCGGTTACTATTAAATTCTTAAAGTCCTTAGCTTTTAAGCTACTCTCTAATTCCTTCTTTAAAAAATCTTTTAATGAAGAAAACCCACCAGGTTGAGGAGTGATTATTTGCTCCAACAAAAGTTCACTTTGTTCTGTGGAAGATACTAATAGATTCCAGTGAATCTGTCCCAAAGATAGATTTATAAACTCATTTTTTTCATATTTCTCGCATTCATTTAAAAATTTTTCTAAATCTTGCATGCAGATAATAACAGCTTGTAAATCAGCTATTTTTATAAATTCATAATCTCGGATTATTTTTCTTTTATAACAATCTTCTAAAAATTTTTCTAAATAATCCTTTGTCCTAAGATTATATTTAAATAAATTACATCCCATCAGTTTCTTCCTTTTTATTTTCTAACGTCATGGGTCACTTGCCAACATGAGCGCAGCGAAATGGCGGTCAAGTGCACCCTATTGTTCGAATTTTATTTGCTTTTTGAGTTCCGCCAACGCTTCTTCTGCTTGTTGTAAAAACTTTAAAATTTCACCATGTTCAATATCTTTTGGCCTGTGCACAACATGATTTCTAAACATTCTAATTCTGTCTAATTGATAATATAAATTTTTATTTATCTGATATTGGTTTATGAGATTATTTAGTGCTTGCCTAAAACTTAGGTGTCTATGTTTTTCTTTTCTAGCTATTCCTGTGACAATTTCTTCGATTTCTGACCAAATCTTCAGAAAATCACCAAGATCACCAGAACGAAGTTCCCTAGAGGCCATATCGCTAATTTGACCACATAGCTCCTTTATTGGGTCAGACCTTGGATAAAGAGACACCTTAGGGATCTTATGGAAATTTCTTCCCCAAAATTTTTTTTCATGCGGAAGTTCGAACTTAACAATCAATCTGTTGTTAAAATCGAGTTCGGACTTTTTGTCATAATTATATGTAATTTCATCAGTTCCAGCTAAGTATCCTTCTTGAAAATGTGGCCTATACGCCTCCGGAGGACAAATACTTAAAAGGCGAACAGTTACAATATCATGCTCTGAATTAAGCGATATACGATTGGTTAAATAAGGTAAGCCAAACATGAACACAAAAGATTTATCGAAATTATTATTCAAATACGCAAATGAGCAAGCTACCCGCAAAGATTGAGTGAAATCTAGCAGAGGTGTGGAACACACTTCATAATGTTGAATAATACTCCATTGTATCAATTTTCTTCGTTTAACATCCTTGTAGCCATCAATTTTATTTTCTTCAAACAATTGAGCAAGAGCTTTACTACAACCATCTAGAATAGCAAATCTATATCGTAATTCTGCATGTGATAAGTAATCACCTCTATAAATACTTGGGTAAAAAGAAGAACTGCCTCCTTTATTAAGGTAATCCTGTGATTGCCCACGAAAAAATAATAAATAATCCTTATTATGATAGGCGAATTTTGCAACGACCTCTACAAGTTCACGGAAAGAGGATATTTTCAACGGGTTAGATGATGCTATTTTTGCTGGATCACCTAATTCCGTTGCGAATTCATTCGGTATTACAGGAATTATATGTCTCATTTATTATTCGAACGGGGCGGAGTTGAGCCGATTCTGTTTAATGTGAAGCTTGCTTCGCTATTAGGCAGATTCGGCTCCAACAAGTTGATAGGCGTAGCGCTTCGCGCGGAGCCTAATCAAGTTGGGGAGCGTAAGCTCAACTCCGCCCCGATAAGCGGAGCGCGAAGCGGTCCGCTTATCAGTTTATTAGAAGTAATCATTTTTTCGTGGGCTTGACATAATCTATTTATCCGAATAGACGTGTATTCT
>JAMOQL010000281.1 GCA_027064025.1 Bacteroidales bacterium | reverse complement strand
TAGGTGTAGACGATGGTAACTTTGCGGAAAGTGCTACAATGTATATAGAAAATGGAGGAAAGTTATATTTTGATTTAAATAGAGATGCTCAATTTGTAGTTTATGGCGATGCTTATTTTAAATCAGACGGAAATGGAGATGTAGATGTAAGTACATACCTATTCATCAGATTAAATGCAGATCAAAATGGTAACACATTATTAAATGTAAAAAGAGATATGTATGTGGAGGCTAATCTTGAAGATTGGGATCATGTACAGTTCGAAATGAATGGTACAGGTATAATAAATGTTGAACGAAATTTAATAATATATAATAATACCAATATTTCTTATACTCATTTTTTAATGGATAGAGATGCTCAAATAAATGTAGGGAACAATTTGTTGATAAATCAAAACTCAAAAGGAGATGTGGAAATTATTATGAACGATAATAATGATGGTGATGCAGCTATAGATGCTACAAAAATTACTACAGGCAATAATTTTACAATTACAGCTACAGATCTTAGAAACTTAGAGTTTACATTAAAAGATTATTCGGAAATAAGTGTCGATGGAGATTTTGATATTTCAATTTCTGATTATTCTGAGACTTGGGCAGGAATTGATGCTGAGTTAACAGCATACTCAGAAATAAATGTATTGGGAGATTTTACGATTGATAATAATGATGGAGGTACTAATGCAAAGACTAGATTTACACTTGAAAATTATGCTAGTATTAATATAGGTACAAGTGGCATAAATAGTGATTTCTCAGTCACTCATAATGGATTAGATGATTTAGAGTTTACATTACAAAATAATACTTCTATTAATGTATATGGCGATTTTACTTTTGATAAGAAAAATGGAGCTAAAGATGCCATATTATATTTAAATGACGATGCACAAGTCAATGTTTACAAACATTTAATATTAAAAAATGAAAATGATGATCATTTAGTTTTTGTAGATATACACGATGACGATGCTATATTAAATGTAAGAGGAAATATAGATATGACCAATGCAGTCGATGAAGATAGAATAAAAATTGAATCGTCAGGTGAAAGTCATATATATCTTGGTGGAAGTTTACTAAGAAATGCTATCCCTAATAAATATGGTATTCTTGATTTTTCTGGTAACGGAACACTACATATGAACGGTGATGGCACATATGCTCAAGTTATTGCTGAAACCTATGGCGATGGTAACGATGGTGTAACATATCAATATGTAATTTTAAATAACACAAGCACTACGGTTCCTCAGTTTACAATGGAAGGAGTTGCCGAAATATATGAAGACCGAGATTTGAAATTTACCGATGGAATTGTAGAAGCCACATCGTCTAATTATTTTGAGATACAAGATGATGCAACAGTTTCCGATGCCTCAGATGATTCGTATGTTGATGGATATATTCATAAAATAGGAAACGATGCTTTTACATTTCCTGTAGGAGATACCGACCCTGGAGTTCCTGATGTAGACGATGATGCTACACGTTATGCACCCTTAGAAATTTCAGCACCTTCTAGTTCTACAACGGATTTTTATTGTAGATACTTTCAATTAAACCCTACTACAACTTACGGTACAGCAAAAGAAATAACACTTAACCATATATCATCGCACGAAATTTGGTTACTTAAACCTGTTGCGGGGAGTCCAAGTGTAAAAGTTACCCTCAGTTGGTTACAAGACCGAAGTGGAGACATCAGCAGTACTTCAGATTTACGAGTAGCACACTGGGATGGTTCTATTTGGAACGATTATGGAAATGACGGAACAACAGGAACAAATTTTACAGGAACAATAATTGTTAATAATGTTTCAAATTTTAGTCCTTTTACCTTAGCATCAGTAAACGACGAAAACCCTTTGCCCATCAATTTAATTAAATTCACAGCTAGTTTAGAAAATAATATAGTTAATCTTAATTGGTCAACAAATAGCGAAATAAATAACGATTTCTTTACTATTGAGCGTTCCTCTGACGGCGTAAATTTTGTGAAAATCGGGAGAATTAATGGAGCAGGTAACAGTAATTGCATTAAAAAATATTACATGCGAGATTCATCCCCATATTCAGGAGTATCGTATTACAGAGTAAAACAAACAGATTTTGACGGCACAAATGAGTGCTCCCAAATTAGAGCCATTAATTTTATTAATAAAGAAGAAAAATTGAGGATAACTATGTATCCCAATCCAGTAGAAAATAGGAACAAATTAAATATCCATTTTACAAATAATGTAACTAATGTTGATTATAATATATTCGATATGTACGGACGAACTATTATGTCGCAAAATTCGATAAATACAATAGATGCAAATAATGTTATTGTAAACACTCAAGAATTAAGCAATGGTATTTATGTTATTAATTTAGTTGCCGATGGCGTAAAATTCTCTAAAAAGATTGTGATAAAAAAATAAGCAATTATTTCAACTAAATCTTATTTACGAAGATAAATCGACAAATATATTATTCAATATCCCCTACCTTATTCTCAAAAGGACAAGCAACAAGCTCCTTAGTAACAGATGTTTATTATATTTTTTTGAATTACCACTCTTAAGATATTTTTAATAACTCGATATAAGCATCCGAAGATTAAATATCCTAAAATCAGATTAAAAAAAAATAATTAATCATTCTTGTTTGTCAATTATTAAATGTGCATCGTTTAACTTTGCAGACTAAAATATTCCCAGACATGAACAGAATCCTAATTTATTTAAGCCTTTTCTTATTAATATTTTCTACACAAGCCATTTTCGCTCAAAGCCAAGAAAAAGTAGGGAAAGATATCTTTATCTCAAAATACCCAAATGGGCAAAAAGAGTCTCAAGGAAAGATGATACACGGCGTTGAATACGGACGTTGGAAATATTGGAATAAAAACGGTGTGTTAATTCAAGAAACCGATTTCTATAAAGGAAAAGTACACGGAAAAATCATCTATTATTTCGGTAATGGGAACAAAAAAAATGAAGGCTCTTTCTATTACAATATGCAAAAAGGGCCATACAGTGAATGGTACAAAAACGGTCAATTAAAAAAAACTGGATTTTACAAATATGGATTTAAAGATTCTACATGGGTCTATTATCACGAAAGTGGTCATAAGATAAAAACATTAAAATATACTCCAGAAGGTATTCAAATTATTGCAAACTGGAATCAAAAAAATGAACAAACTGTTATCAATGGAAATGGAAATTTTGAAGATTTCTACGAAAATGGACAAGTCTCTGAAACAGGAAAAGTAATCAATGGCTACGAAGAAGGAACTTGGAATTATTTCTTCAGATCTGGAAAAAAATTAATGTCTGGAGAATATAAAAATGGTTATAGAATTGGGACTTGGAACTCTTGGTACGAAAGTGGTCAGAAAAAAAGTTTTTTAAATTACGAAAGTGGCGAAAACGTATTTTGGTATGAAGATGGGACCAAAGAAATGGAAGGCACAACTCTAAATAGCAAAAAAACAGGAGATTGGACATTTTGGTATCCCGATGGCCAACTAAAAATGAAAGGGCAATATAAAAACGATTTACGCGAAGGAGTAAGTACAAAATGGTATCCTAATGGTCAGAAAGAAATGAGCATGAATTTTATTGCAGGTAAAAAGAATGGAGAAGCTACTTGGTGGAAAAAATCTGGAATTATTGATATAAAAGGGCACTTTAAAAACAATGTTCAAGATGGACTTTGGACTTACTATAACAAACTTGGAGAAAAAGGAAACGAAGGAAATTATGTTGATGGTAAAATAAATGGCGAATGGACATGGTGGTACAAAAACAGACAAATATGGAAAATTGGTCATTACAACATGGGTGTTAAAAATGGATCGTGGATTTATTATTTTGAAAATGGGCAAATCTTTAAAAAAGGTCAATTTACTAATGGTAAGGAAACGGGCGAATGGCTTCAGTTTTTCCAAAACGGAAATAAAGAATTGATGGGATATTTTACCAATGGAATTATGGATAAACATTGGTCTGGTTTTTTTAAGAATGGTCGTAAAAAATATTCCATTGAATACAAAAATGGTGTTAAATCAGGCACATCGCAATATTGGTACGAGAATGGCTACTCCAGACTTAAAGAAACCGTCGTAGACAGTGTACATACAGGAGAATATAGAACTTGGTTCACAAACGGGAAACCCAATATTATTGGTCATTACCAAGAAGGAAAAAAAGATGGAACTTGGGAGTACTTTGAAGAAACAGGAAATAAAACTCGTTTCGAGAGCTACAAAAAAGACCTTCCAGATGGACACTGGATTACTTGGCATAGATATGGAGCTATCGCTAGCGAAATGACATACAAAAATGGATTGAAAGATGGGAAAATGATTCGTTACGATAGACATGGTGAACCAATATACATTTCTGTATGGAAAAATAATAGAATGCAAGGCGTCACTCTCGACAAAAGTAAAGAACAATCAAACGATTTAAACTTTATGAAATAATTCTATTTTTTTTATGATATATCTGTATTATATTTTAATATCTATATATCTTTGTTTAGAATTATTATAAATAAAGTTAATATTACAATTAATGAATTTAGAAACCATAATACAAAGCACCGTTTCTGCTGAGTTGAAAAATATAGCCCAAAAAGTATTCAAGGGACAGCGAATTACACAAGAAGAAGGAATTGCATTATACGAAAAGGGTGAACTAGGATTTCTTGGATCTTTAGCCAATTTTGTACGAGAAAAATTACATGGTAACAAAACCTATTTTAATCGCAACTTCCATATAGAACCCACAAATATTTGTATTTATAATTGCGAATTTTGTTCCTATAAAAGAAACTTTGGAGAGGAAGGCGCTTGGGAATTTTCTGTAGACGAAATGCTCGATATGGTTAAAGAATACGACGACAAAGCAATTACGGAAGTCCATATTGTTGGTGGTGTTCATCCTAAAAGAGATTTACATTACTACGGAAATATACTCAAACAGATAAAAGCACATAGACCAAATTTACATATAAAAGCATTTACCGCAGTCGAACTTGAATTTATGATTAAAAAAGCAGGTTACTCTATTGAAGAAGGCCTCATAAAACTAAAAGAATACGGGCTCGATTCCATTCCTGGAGGAGGTGCCGAAATCTTCAATAAAGAAATTAGAGAAGAGGTTTGTGGTGCAAAATCGACAACAGACATTTGGCTAGAAATACACGAAACAGCTCATAAAGTTGGTATTCCATCTAATGCAACAATATTGTACGGGCATATAGAAGCCTACAAACACAGAATAGACCACATGAATCGTTTGCGAGAACTACAAGATAGAACTGGTGGTTTTAACACTTACATTCCTCTTAAATTTCGAAAAGCAAATAATCACTTATCATATTTGGGAGAAGTAAGTACTGAAGAAGATTTACGAAATTACGCTGTCTCTAGAATTTTCTTAGATAATATTCCTCACCTAAAAGGCTATTGGCCCATGATTGGTAAACAAACCACTCAAATTGCTTTATCTTTTGGTGTAGACGATATCGATGGAACTATAGATGATACTACAAAAATATATTCCATGGCAGGAGTAGAAGATCAAACCCCAAACATGAATACCGAAAGCTTGGTTCAACTTATTAAAGATGTCAAAAGAATACCAATAGAGCGTGACACGCTTTATAACGAAGTGAAAATTTACTAATATTTGCACATCTATTTAGGAACAAAAAAGTCCAAAACTAAATCGGTACTAGGATTATCGTAATAATATTACAACGCCTGTTTTCTCGTGATTTCTTCCATTAACATCTTGGTATTGTACTACCCATGTGTAAGCACCGTTTTGAGCTCTTTTTTTGTTTTTTGCAAAACCA
>JAMOQL010000280.1 GCA_027064025.1 Bacteroidales bacterium | reverse complement strand
GTTAAATACTCCGTAGCAATCTTTAGTGCTTCTTCATCCGGAATTCTCTTTACTTTTCTTCTCATAATCCTAAAATTTATTGACTTTTATAGTCAACCTATTTCAGGACAAGTCAAACTTTACCCCTTAAACTTTACCCTTTAAACTTTACCCTTTACCCTTTACCCTTTACCCTTTACCCTTTACCCTTTAAACTTTAAACTTTAAACTTTAAACTTTACCCTTTAAACTACCCCCTTCCCCTTAAACAATTATTCTATTTATCCAAGTCAAGCAATGTTATATCAAGCTCCAATTTTGACAATATTTATTAAATAAATCTTGTTTTGATTTAAAAAAAAATATATCTTTGAAGTCTAAAATATAAATACAACAAAAATATAAACTTTATAAAACCATAATGTTATGACAGAAAATACATTAGAACCCACACAGACTCAAAGTTTGCTTGTAAGTACTCAAGAAGTAATGCAGCAAACACTTGGCCCCAAATTCAATAAACCTTCTTCAAATATTCATAATAAAAATATCACTAGTGGTTTTCATACAATCGATAATTTAATACATGGCTTTCAACCGGGAGAACTTGTAACCATTGCTGTCAGACCAGGTATAGGAAAAACATCCTTCTTGACTTCTATGATAAATAATATTGCTTTATGCGAAAATCATGCTTGTGGTATTTTTTCATTAGAAAGACCTTCAAAGAAACTATTACAGAGATTAATACAGAGCACTACCGGTATTAATTTAGAGAAAATAAATCATGGTGAATTATCTGACCTTGAAAACAACCATGTACACTCAGTAATTAATAGCTTGGAGAATTCAAATATTCTGTTTTGTGACAAACCGGGAATAAGTACCGACACAATTGGAGAAAATATTCAAGAAATGAAAAAACAAGGTGCCGAAATAATATTCATCGACTATCTTGAGTTACTTCATAGTAATAACACCATAGATTCTTGTGAAGAAAATGACATGTGTACAGTTATGGTGGACATTAAAAAAATAGCTAAAGAAAATAACATCCCTATTATTATTTTTTCACAACTTAAGAAACCAATAATTTACAAAAACAAATATAAATACACTCCTGATTATATTAATGACAATAGCGATACTCTAATCTTCTTAAATCGTCCAAGTTATTATCATATCAATCAGATAGAGCAAACACCAAATGATGAGGCTGAAATTACTATTGCTAAAAATATAAACATTGGTGATATGCAAATTGCTAAATTAAAAATTATAGAAAGTTTAGGACAATTTAAAGACCTTAACTAAGAAATATAATTCATAAAGAAGAGTATTGAAAAATGAAAATCATTTTTTCAATACTCTTTTTTTAATTTATACATTAATATGCCAATCTATAAAGAAACAGATATCATTAAGGAATCCGTTCTGGATGTAGCGAAGAAAATGCTTATTGCAGCAAGAACAGCACCTAAAGGAAAAGGTAAGAATACTCTTGAAATGTTAATTCTTACCGGCGACGAATTAGTAAAACTTTCTAAACAACTACATAAAATGGGGATTGATATGAATGTAGATTTTTACGTTCGCGATGCTGAAAATCTTCTTAAAAGCGATGCCGTAGTAATAATAGGAACAACTATAAAACCTCTTGGACTTAACGAAATTTGTCAGTTGTGTGGTTTTCAAAACTGTGCAGAGAAAGAAAAATATCCTAATACTCCATGTGTATTTAATACCGGTGACTTAAATCTTGCAATAGGTTCAGCTGTGAGCTTAGCAGCAGATCTTAGAGTTGATAACAGAGTAATGTTTAGCATTGGCAAAGCTGCTATTAAATCTAACATCTTTGAACAAGATGTAAAATTAGCTTATGGAATTCCACTAAGTGCAAGCTCTAAAAATCCATTTTTCGATAGACCACTTCAAAACAAGTAATAATACTATGAAAAGAAAATATATAATAATTAATGGACCTAACCTTAATCTTTTAGGGAAACGTGAGACTCAAATATATGGGGATGAAAGCTTTGATACTTTTTTAAAGCATCTTAAAACTAAATTCCCTCAAATTGAGTTAGATTATTATCAATCAAATATTGAAGGGGAAATAATAAACAAACTACAACAAACAGGCTTCTCTTATAATGGAATAATACTAAACGCAGGTGGATACACTCATACTAGTGTAGCAATTGCAGACGCTATAAAGTCGATAGAAACACATGTTATCGAGGTACATATCTCGAATATAGATGCTAGAGAAGGGTTTAGAAGAACAAGTATCATTGGTCCAAATTGTATTGGAAATATTAGTGGTTTTGGGCTAAATTCATATACATTAGCCATTGAAGCTTTTGTACAGTTATCTAACAAAAAATAAAATAATAAAATGGAGAATTTTAAATATCAAACTGAACAGTTTGCCGACATCCGAATTTTAAGATATAAAATACCTGGTTTCGAAGAATTAGACCTTGACAAAAAGAAACAATTATACTATCTGTACCAAGCTGCTTTATGGGGTAGAGATATTATATATGATCAAAACTACAAACACAACATAGAAATAAGGAAAGTTTTAGAACATATCTTTGTCTATTTTAAAGGTAACCGTGAAAAGAAAGAATTTAAACTATTTGAAATATACTTAAAAAGGCTGTGGTTTAGTAATGGAATTCATCATCATTACTCAATGGATAAGTTCTATCCTGAATTTTCAAAAAAATACTGGCATGAGTTGGTATACAAAACAGATTCGTGGATTTTTATACATTCCGACATTGATAATCTAAATATCATAGAAAAAAAGATTGGAAACATAATTTTTGATAAAAATATTGACACTAAGAGAGTCAATCTGGATGATGGAATTGACCTGGTAAAATCATCATCAAACAATTTCTATGAGAATGTAAGCCAAAAAGAAGTTGAAGAATTTTATGCCAAAATGGTTGATGAAAATGATAAGTATCCACCTTCCTACGGCCTAAATTCTAAATTAGTAAAAGAAAACGGAATAATAAAAGAGAAAGTCTGGAAGATTGGCGGAATGTATTCTGCCCAAATAGAAAAAATGGTTTATTGGCTTAAAAAAGCTAAAGAATTAAGTCAAAGCAAACTACAGAAATCAGCCTTCGAAAAACTCATTGAATTTTACCAAACCGGAGATCTGCGCAAATTTGATGAATATAGCATCTTATGGTTGCAAGATAATAATTCAATGGTTGATGCAGTACACGGGTTTATTGAAAACTACGGTGATCCATTGGGGAAAAAAGCAAGCTATGAAAGTGTTGTTTCCATAAGAGATGAAAAAGCTAGCATGAGAGCTGAAACAATCTCAAAAAATGCACAATGGTTCGAAGATAATAGCAGTACAGACAAAAAATATAAAAAAGAAAAAGTAGAAGGCGTAAGTGCAAAGGCTATAAATGTAGTTGTGGAAGCAGGTGACTGTAGTCCCTCTACTCCTATCGGTATTAACCTGCCAAATGCAGAGTGGATAAGAGAAAAATATGGCTCAAAATCTGTTAGCATAAGTAATATTCTGGAAGCTTATGATTTAGCATCAAAAGACTCTGGAACATTGCAAGAATTTGCTTTTAATGAAAAAGAAATAGAACTATCAAAAAAATGGAGTAATCAAGCTAGCGCTTTACATGTCGACTTACACGAGATTGTCGGACATGGCTCAGGCAAATTAGCCCCCGGTACCAAAGATCCTTCTGACACACTAAAAAACTACGCTTCTACTCTTGAAGAGGCTCGTGCCGATTTAGTAGCTTTGTATTTTGCAATTGATCCTAAACTAGTTGAACTTGGATTACAAGACAGCATTGAAGTTGGTTATAATGAATATAATAGCTATATTAAAAGCGGATTAATGACCCAATTAGTTAGAGTAGAATTAGGAAAAAACCTAGAAGAGTCTCATATGAGAAATCGCCAAATTATTGCTAAATGGGTCTACGAAAAAGGTCAAAAAGATAAAGTAATAGAAAGAATCAAAAAAGATGGCAAAACATATTTTGTTATCAACGACTACAAAAAATTAAGAACTCTTTTTGGCGATTTATTGGCAGAGGTGCAAAGAATTAAATCGGAGGGAGATTATGAAGCAGGAAAATTTTTAGTGGAAAATTACGGTGTAAAAATAGATTACGAATTACACAAAGAAGTCCTTGAAAGGTGGAAGAAGTTAAATATAGCACCTTATGCCGGCTTTATCAATCCTGAACTAAATGCAGTATATAAAGATGATGAAATAATAGATGTTACTGTAAGCTATCCTGACAACTTTGCTCAACAAATGCTGTATTACTCTAGTAAATTTTCATTTAATTAATATTATTAATTATAATAATTGAGTAACTTTAACATTAATAATATGGCGTCAATGTACACCAAGATATGTATCGGGAGGCATTGCACAAGGCTTCATCATTTGAGGTAATAGAAGACTTTATACAAGATACTTCATATTGCCACAGAGAAAATTTGATTCTTTTAAGAATAGAAGCAAAGATATTATCACTATTTCTACGTTCTTTAATAAAAAAAGAAAATGAAAGAGCTATAACCAACCAAAAAATAATATTGAAGAGTTAAAGTCTATAATTAACTTTAATTTTACAACAACCAATCTAATATTTAAACCTAGTTCTCACCAATTCAAAAAGTCCTATGGCGCTAGCTTGAACTACATTAAGTGACTTCACTGAACCTATCATTGGCACATAAACCTTTTTATCACTGACACTTAAAGTATCCATATCAATTCCATAACGCTCATCACCAACGATAAAAACCGTTTTGTCAGGCCACGAAACATTATAAATTAGCTCCGAGTCAGAAGTAGTTTCCATCGCAATAAAAGTATAATCTGAAGGAATGAAACTTTTCCATTCTCTATATTTAACAAATTGCCAATCAACTTTTTTATAAGCTGTTGTAGCTACCTTTTTAACCTTCTGCAAATTATGATTTTCTTCTTCATCTACAAATAAAACCTTACGACAACCTACATTCCCTGCCAATCGAATCATTGCTCCAATATTCTCCGGAGCCCTAATACCAATTCCTACAAGTATAGGAGCATCATCTTTGCTCCATAATTGATAATCTATATTTTCAAAGAATGACTGTGAAGATGTATGCTCAATATTAATATCTGGTTTCATAAGCAATTTCAATAATTATTTCCCTAAAATATTCTTATTTCATTATTAATTTACCTTCAGAAAAATAATTTGAAATATCATCACCATTCTCAACATCTAAGAAAATAGTCTTAATGCCAAGTTTTTCGGCAACTTTGATATTCTGAATAGAATCATCAATAAAAATAGTTTCTTCAGGTTTTAAATCGCCATCCGCTAAGGCATATTCAAATATATTCTTATTAGGCTTTCTCATTTTTAAATCATGGGAAAACCATGTCTTAACAAACATACTTTCTAAGCCATTTATATTATGATGATTTATAAGATCAGCCTGATAAATATCATAATGGATTTTATTTGTATTAGAAAGAAGATAACAAGAATATATCTTTGATACTTGACATATTAAATTCAATCTCTCTTCAGGAAAATCAAGAATAATAGCATTCCATGCATCATCAATTTCTTGGTCTGACAAATTCAAATTACTTAATAAACGTATCTGATTACGAAATTTATCTGCACTAATTAACCCCATTTCTAGATTTTCAAAAAGACTATTTTGAACAGCACGCGAATATAGTTTATCAAAATTTGATATACCTAATTCCTTAAATGCATCTGCAGATCTCTGAAAATCAATATTTAACACTACTCCTCCAAGATCGAAAATTATATTTTTTATCATAATTGTAAAATAAAATACAAAAATATAAAATTGGTATTGGATATAACATTTATTTATTTATTTTTGCAGTCCGTTTTTAGATATTCAATTCTATATCTAAGATATATTTAGTTTGTTTATACTGTTAATAACAAACAAAGATATTAAACTTGATTATAAGTTTAGGGCCTATAGCTCAGCTGGTTAGAGTAGTTGACTCATAATCAATTGGTCCCTGGTTCGAACCCAGGTGGGCCCACAAAAGCCGCTACGTCTTTGACGTTAGCGGTTTTTTTGTGCCCACCCGGCGAGGCCTGTCCTGAGTAATACCTAAGAAATTTTCTCTTGAGCTTAAAGCAGATATTTCTTTTGATAACCTCAAGCAAGCTTGTCTAGAAAACGATTTATTTGATAATAATACAGAGCTCATAGTTGATGGAGGTTCTGAAAATAAAGGTGCAGTAGATGGATTTATACTAAACCACGAAAACTGGAAAAAGCTCATTGCTCAAAAGGATATCATCTTTTCTAATAGCATTGTTGAGGCGGTGAATAAGATTATGAAATACCATTACATTTTCAAAAGAAGCTTTACAAATTTTGAAGAAATAAGCAATAAGCTTGGCTCATTTGTTGACGATTACAATAACCGCCCTCACTCAGATTAAAGCTCTCACCTAACGAAGTGGCTAATGGTAAAACATTTGATACCAACAAATACAGAGAAAAACTAAAAGCCGCTCGTATCAAACGCATTGAAGAGAATAAAGCATGTGATAAATGTGATTTTACACTAAAATAGTAAACTACAAAGACCAAAATAAATACAAACCACATTCTCCAACGAGATTTCTATATTTGCCTTTGCAAATTATAATATTTGAATAATCAACACTCCACATTTTTACCATAAAATTAAAAAACCATAAGTCATTCTCCCTATGGTTTTTTGGTTTTATAAGTGCACGAATATTCGTGCACTTTGTTTGGTTTTCTTTTGTGCGCTGCAATCCAAATTATATGAGTCATGTAAATCAAAAACAACTTTAGTGGGAGAATTCTGATAATCGTTGTAAATCTCTGTTCCTGTCTTTGTAGAAAGGAAGTCGTCTAATATTGGTTGTGAAGATTTTACAAACCTTTTAGAAACTTTTCCATACACCTTTTCTCCATTTTTTTTAACTCTGCGTATCGTTTTCCATTTTCCATTTACTCGTGTGACTTTTCTTCCATTTTTTGGATCTACAATCTCACGCCCATCAGGATCAACCAACATAACAGGGTTTCCCGCGGTGTACATAAATGCACTCATACTCGGATATTTATCACTCAAGGGATCCACAGATAGCCAAATACTCAAATCACTAGCATAATACCTAGCTCCAAAGTAATCAAAACCAGTCTCCGCATCTCGTTCTTTGCCTATGAACTTATAACGAATGTCATATCCGTTGGCTCGTTGGTCACTATGGTGGAAGTATTGTTTTTCTCTGTTCATTTTTGTCTTGAAACAAAAAGAACCAAAAAGTTCAAGAAACAAAAATGCTTCCCCGCCAGGGGCCTTCCATTGCCCGCTTTTGTTTCCTGCCACCCAACTATACAGCGGCAAGTAAATACTGTAGTTTAATCCAGTTATAGTATGGCTTTGAGCCATGCCATGACTCTCTCGAAAATGATTACTACCATACTCTATTTTACTGCCAACTGTCATATTATCACAAAAATAGTCATAATCATAATTCATATTACCAAAAGTTTGTGCTGAGTGTTGTCGAAGTGAGTTATAGGTGTATGACGTAATTGAAAATATATTGGTAGAATTTTGTGATTTGGCATCATAGGTATAACTATCATTCTGTACAAAACCATAGAAAAAGGCGTAAACATAATCATACAGCCACGATGGGTTGTCGTAGAGGGGATTGAAATTGTTCTATATGTATTATTCTTTGGTTCATACTATTCTTTGCTTGTTATTTAGCACCACACGAAAGGATTGACTTCGTCGAATCTTCGATTTCGTGCGGTAACCGCGCATGAAGAGTCCCATATATTTTAATTATTTTGTCGATTACAAAAATATAGGATTCTGAGGACTTTTTAATTTTTTAACTTTCAGACGCTAATAAATATAATTAATAAATCGCTGTTATATATCCTGGTTTTGCCTACAATAAAAAGATGTAAATTTGCCAAAATTTTTAAACAAATATGCTAATATATTTTATAGGCTATATTGCCGCAGGAAAGAATAAATGGGGCAAGAAACTAGCTCAAGAGTTAAATTATGATTTTGTTGATACCCGACAAATCATGGAGCAGAGATCGGGAATAAAATTCGAAAAACTGCTTAAGAACAAGGGCTTATACATAAAATATGAACAAGATGCTTTGGATGAAGTTTCAGTATTAAAAAACACTGTAGTTGCTACCAGTGAAATGCTACCTTGTAGAGGAGATAATATGGAAGTTTTAAATGCTACCGGCATCACTTTTTACCTAAGAGCAGGACTCGGCTGCATAATGATGCGAATTGCAAAACGCACTCAAGATATACCCTATTTAGCAGGAGTAGATCAAAATTTTATTCCTGATTTTATTAATATGGAATTAAATAACAGAAAACCTTTTTACAATAAAGCAAAAATAAATTTTCTGGCTAGAGAACTAAATATGGAAAAGCTTAAGAAGCTATTATCCGAAAATGGTGTGGAAATTTAATTCCTTATTTCTTATTAATTTAATTAAAAACTATCTTACCTCAATTTAAATTAAACTATTAAACTACCTATTTGAAATACTAAAAGAGATATCACATAAGCTATGGCAGTAGTGTATGTCATGGCAAAAATAGCCCATTTCCAGGCACCTGATTCTTTCTTAATTACTGCAATGGTTGCTATACAAGGAAAATAAAACAACACGAAAAGTAAAAATGAGAATGCTGACAACGGGGTATATACTTTTTGCCCTTTCTTTGGGCCTTTTTTATATGTCGCTTGTTGCAGTTTTGCAGTAAGAGACTGAGAACCGGAATTCTTAGGATCAGTTTGATAAAGAACTCCCATTGTAGAAACTACAATTTCTTTTGCAGCCATACCACTTATTAAACTTACTCCTATTTTCCAATCAAAACCCAAAGGTCTTATTACTGGCTCAATAAAATGTCCAAGTTTTCCTATATAAGAATTCTCTTGCTTTTCTGCATTCTTTTCATAAGATAGCTTCATTTCAATTTTATCTTTCAATTTAGCTATGCTATCTTGAGATAAATTCACATTTGATTCAATAGCAGCAAAGTGTTGTTGTTTTTCAAGATTATAATCTTTAGAATAATCAACGTTGACAGGAAAATAACCCAAAGCCCACATAACTACTGAAGCAATAAGAATTATACCAGCCATTTTTTTTAAATACATTGCGGCTTTAAACCACATATGTTTGGTAATAGTAAGAGCTGTTGGAATTCTATAAGGAGGCAACTCCATTACAAATGGAAATTCTCTTTCTTTTTTTAACGTTTTCTGAAAAATAAGCGCTACTATTCCTGCCATTGCTATTCCTAAAGAATATATAAAAAAGAGCATTGTACCCGGGTGACTAGGAAAGAAAGCACTGATTATCAACACATAGACAGGCAACCTTGCCGAACAAGACATAAATGGATTTATCAGCATCGTTACCAATCTATCTCTACGACCTTCTATGGTTCTCGTAGCCATTATAGCAGGAACATTACACCCAAATCCCATCAACAAAGGAATAAAAGAACGCCCATGCAATCCTACCTTGTGCATTATCTTATCCATAATAAAAGCTACTCTAGCCATGTAACCGGTATCTTCCATTATAGAAATAAAGAAAAACAGTATTAAAATATTTGGCAAAAAGCTTATCACACTACCCACACCTCCTATAATTCCATCGATGATCAAATCATGAAAAATACCAGCAGGTATTAGTGAAGAAACAAAATCACTAAATAAACCAACACCACTATCAATCCACTGCTGAGGATAACTTCCTAAAAAAAATGTGGCTTGAAACATTACCCACATCAAAAAAATAAAAAGAGGAAAACTATATAACTTATCAGTAATAAAACTATCTATTAAGCGTGTAATATCTCTCCTACTAAATGTTGAACCAGCTTTGAAAGTTTCCTTTAAAGCTCCATGAATATAACCATATTTAGCATCGGTAATAGCTGATTCTGCATTTTCCTTAAAATACGTCTCAATATTTACTTGCCTTTCCGCTACTAATTCTTTTATTTCAAAAGCATTATAACATTGCTCAATTTTATTAAAAGCATCTTTATCTCCTTCCAATAACTTAATAGCAAGAAAACGTGACGAAATCCTATCTGTCAAATCGTAATTCTCTGGATCTTTTATCAATGCTTGAACCATTTGTATTGATCTCTCCAAACACTTACCATAGTTAATATGAATATGACGCTCTATCTCATTATTATCTTCATAAACATCAACCACAACATCAAACAAATTATTAATTCCAATCTGCTTAGCTCCTACGGTTCTGACAATTGGAATTCCAAGCATTCCTGCAAGAGTATTATCATCAAGTCTATCATTCCTCTTTTCTAATTCATCAGACATATTTAAGGCTATCACAACCTTTATATCCATATCAATTAGTTGGGTTGTAAGATAAAGATTGCGTTCCAAATTTGAACCATCAATAACATTAACAACCACATCCGGCATTTGATTATGGATAAACTCCCTTACATACAATTCCTCAGGACTATATGCAGTAAGAGAATATGTTCCGGGAAGATCTACAATAACAATTTTATAGTCACCATGTTTAAACGATGATTCCTTAGAATCGACAGTAACACCTGAGTAATTCCCCACATGCTCATGCATTCCGGTAACTGAATTAAAAATAGTTGTCTTACCACAGTTCGGATTACCTACAAATGCAACATTTATATTTTTAGTTTTATGTTTATTTCTATCAAATACCTCATTTATCTTAAGACCTGTATCTTCAATTTTTGTTCCTTTATAATCAAAATCAGATGTCAGCTTATCACTGGAATAAACAACCTCAATTAGTTCAGATTCAGATTCACGCAATGAAACATCATATCCCATAATTGAATATTCAATTGGGTCTTGAAGAGGGGCTCGTTTTACAACATATATTTCAGTCCCACTAACAAAACCCATTTCCATAATTCTACGACGAAAAGCCCCACGCCCTCTTATCTTGGAAACAATTCCTTTTTCCCCCTGTTTTAAATCACTTAATCTTGCCATATTCAAATTATAATGCCACAAAAATACAATCATTTTAATTCTCATTGATAATTATATATGGGGATTTTTAAATAAAATTATAAATCAACATATAAAACACACTGACATATTGTCGAAAAATACACAATGGCAAAAATATTGGTTATAGCTTGACATTAAAATTAATTACAAATACTAAGCAAAGGACTTAATCCTTTATTAATCAGGATAATAACGCATATAAACAATCATTTTACTATGAGTGATAAGAAAGATATAAAAGATGAAGACTTGAAAAATAGTCAGGTTAAGGAAGAAATGGCTGCCAAAAAAGCCAATAAATCAGAAGATAAGGCAGAAGACAAAAAAGATCTAAAAAGCTCTAAAACAAAAAAGAAAGGAAGAACAAAGAAAAAGAGCAAAGAAGAAATTCTTAAAGAAGAATTGATAGAGGCAAAAGAAAAGATTGCCGAAATCAACGATAAATACTTACGTCTATACTCTGAATTTGACAACTTCAGAAAAAGGACAATGAAAGAAAAAGCTGAGCTTTTTAAAACAGCAGGGGAAGATGTAATTGTTTCAATTATCAGCATTGTAGATGACTTTGAAAGAGCCCTAAAAGCTACCGATACATCAGAGGAGAACAAAGCTCACAGAGAAGGAATAGAACTTATCTACAATAGATTTAAAAAAATTCTTGAGCAGAAAAACGTTAAAGAAATAGAAGCGGTAGGAAAAGAATTTGATACTGATTTACACGAAGCATTAACAAAAATCCCTGCTCCTACAGAAGATATGAAAGGAAAAGTTATTGATGTGATAGAAAAAGGCTATTCAATGAACGACAAAATTATTAGATATGCCAAGGTTGTAGTTGGAGACTAAAAACTTTTGCATTTTAAAATTTTATAGAAATTAAAAATACTCAAACATAAGATATGTCAAAAAGAGATTATTATGAGGTGTTAGGCGTTGATAAGAATGCTACTGCTGAGCAATTAAAAAAAGCTTACCGTAAGAAAGCAATTCAATATCACCCTGACAAAAACCCTGGAGATGCTAATGCTGAAGAAAAATTTAAAGAAGCAGCAGAAGCATATGAAGTACTTAATAACCCCGACAAAAGAGCACGTTACGACCAATACGGTCACGCCGGAGTTGGTGGTGCTGCTGGCAGTGGTTTTGGTGGCGGAGGTATGAATATGGAGGACATATTCTCTCAATTTGGTGATATCTTTGGTGGATTTGGTTTTGGCGGTAGCGGACAAAGCAGAGGTGGTCGCCGTAGAGTTAATAGAGGTAGTAATCTAAGAGTTAGAGTAAAACTCAACCTCAAGGAAATTGCACATGGCACTGAGAAGAAAATAAAAGTAAATAAATATATAAGCTGTGACTCTTGTCATGGCAGCGGAGCAGAAGGAGGAGGCTCCTACACTACTTGTAGTACTTGCCATGGCACAGGCCATATTACTAGAGTACAACAGACTTTCCTTGGGCAAATGCAAACACAAAGTGTGTGTCCTAGCTGTGGTGGTGAAGGTAAAATTATCACCAACAAATGTAAAAAATGCGCCGGTAATGGAATTGTAAAAGGAGAAGAAGTTATTACAATAAATATCCCTGCCGGTGTCGAAGACGGAATGCAACTTTCAGTTTCAGGAAAAGGAAATGCAGCTGCAAGAGGCGGTATCAATGGTGATTTAATTGTAGTTATCGAGGAAATTCCCCATAACGATTTAAAAAGAGATGGTACTAATTTGCTCTATGACCATTATATCAGTTTCCCTGATGCAGTATTAGGAACAACTATAGAAATTCCTACAGTAGATGGCAAAGCTAAAGTGAAAATCCCTGCAGGAACCCAAGGTGGTAAAGTATTTAGACTTAGAGGTAAAGGTTTACCAAGCGTTGAATTCCATGGAGTTGGAGATTTACTTGTAAATATAAATATTTGGACTCCACAAAAACTCTCTAATGAAGAGATTGCTATTATGGAGAGATTTAAAAATTCTCCTAACTTCGATCCAAAACCTACATCAAAAGATAAAAGCTTTTTTGATAGAATGAGAGATTATTTCCACAATTAATGGAGATAATTAATTATATTATAATTACAAAAAAGAGAGTCTAAAATATAGACTCTCTTTTTTATTGCAATAAAATAACAATATCCTTAAACTAATAATTATTTAATCCGTTGCCACTTGATAATTAAATAAAACCAGCAATTATGGATAAATAACACGTATTACACTAATTATTATATTTGCCTGCAATTATATAATTCTGATTATGATAAAACAATATCATATTACGCTAAGAGAATACCCCAAGGGTATACATCTTATCACCACAGTTATTCTAAATAATTTAGAACAATTACCTGAAAAAGGGCTATTAAATATATTCTTACAACATACATCTGCAGGGTTGAGCATAAACGAAAATGCAGACCCAAGTGTAAGAGTTGATATGGAATTATTTTTAAATAAAACAGTTCCTGAAAACAGCCCTTATTTTACACATATTTTTGAAGGTAGTGATGATATGCCTGCTCATATCAAATCCTCAATCTTTGGCAACTCTATTACAATTCCAATTGTTGATTTCAAACTAGGTTTAGGAATTTGGCAAGGGATATACCTTGGAGAATTCAGAAATCATGGAGGTAAAAGAAAACTAATTATTACAATCTATACTTAGTATAGCAAGATTTAATTATTCTGTTAATAATCAGCAACTTAAGTATTTTAACATTAATTAATATTTGTATTTATCTGTTTTTTGATCAAAAATATTAAAAAAGCCCTTGTATTTATATTTATTTATATATAAATCTATACTATATATTTAACTTTACAGCACTTATTACCAATTACATACACAATACTGTTTATAATTACAACAAATTAATTAAAACTTATTTTCCTTAATAAACAATCCAACTTTTATGTAATAAAATTAATTTGGTATTTAAGTTCTTAAATAGTACTTTTGCCCCTTATTTATAATGAATCTAAATTAAATACTAGCATATGTTTAAAGAATTCAGCCCATTAAAAAAGAAAATTTTCCGCATTATGGACAATAATGGGAAGATTAAGAACGAAAAATGGATGCCAAAAATTGATAACAAGAATATTGTTAAAGCATACAAGGATATGCTTTTTGCTAGAACGGCAGATCTTATGACAGTTAATTACCAACGTCAAGGTAGAATATTTACCTACCCACCAAATTACGGTCAAGAAGCTATTTCCGGAGCTGTGGCTCAAATAATAAGTGATGAGGATTGGCTAGTGCCAGCTTTTAGAGAATTAGGAGCATGGCTAGCAAAAGGCGTCAGCTTAAAAGAAATTTTCCTTTATTATATGGGGAATGAAGATGCCAGTAAATTTGAAAGCGCTAAAAACATGGTACCTTTCAGTGTTCCTATAGCATCTCAACTTCTCCATGCAACAGGAATAGCATATGAAGTAAAACTAAACAATAAAAAGCAAACAGTATTTACATTTGTAGGTGATGGAGGAACTTCTGAAGGAGATTTTCACGAAGCCCTTAATTTCGCAGGTGTATGGAAAGTCCCTGTAGTTTTTATTGTACAAAATAATCAATATGGTATTTCTACTCCTACAAAAGTGCAAACAGCATCAGAAAGTATCGCTATAAAATCCGTTGCTTATGGGGTAAAAGGTATTCAAGTTGATGGAAATGACTTCTTTGCCATGTATGCTGCCGTAAAAGAAGCAAAAGATTATACTCTTGCAGGAAATGGACCTGTTTTAATAGAGGCTGTCACCTATAGAAAAGGAGCCCATACTACTTCTGATGACCCAACAAAATACAGGACCAAAGAAGAAGAAGAATCTTGGGATAAAACCGATCCACTAAACAGACTTAGGAATTATTTGAAAGACAATAATTTATATGATATCGATGAAGAGATTCTAATAAAAGACTACAAAAAAGAGACTGACAGACAGTTTATAGCTGCTGAAACTTATAAAGAATACCCCATTGATGATGTATTTAACTTTCAGTATGTTGATATGCCTGACGATTTGAAGGAACAAAAAAGAGAATATAAGAAATTCCTTAAATGGAAAGAGAAAGTTGCTAAATAGTCTAAATATTTTGAAAAAAAATTATAATATGAAGATAATGAACCTTGTCAATGCTATTAATAATGCCATTGACATAAAATTAGAAGAAGATAAAAATATTATTGTTTACGGACAAGATGTTGGAGTAGAAGGTGGAGTTTTTAGAGTTACCGAAGGACTTCAAAAGAAATATGGTAAAGAGCGTGTATTTGATGCTCCACTTGCAGAATCTGGCATTGTAGGAACAGCAGTAGGCATGGCAATAGCCGGACTTAAACCTGTTATAGAAATGCAATTCTCAGGCTTTGTTTATCCTGGCTTTAATCAAATAATATCACATGTTGCCCGTATGAACAATCGCTCTCGTGGTAGATACCCAATGCCAATCGTAATTAGAATGCCTTATGGTGGTGGCATTAATGCATTGGAACATCATAGCGAGAGTTTTGAAGCCGCCTTTGCACATATTCCCGGATTAAAAGTAGTAATTCCTTCTACTCCCCACGATGCAAAAGGACTTTTAATTGCAGCAATAGAGTCTCCGGATCCAATTATTTATATGGAACCAAAAAGAATTTATCGTGCTATAAAACAGGAAGTCCGTGAAGAGAAATTTGTTATTCCTATAGGAAAAGCTTCTATTCTACAACAAGGTAGTGATATTACAATAGTAGCTTATGGTGCTATGATTCGCGAAGTACAGAAAGCAATAGTCTTAGCTAAAAAAGCTGGTATTTCAGTGGAACTAATCGACTTAAGGACAATATATCCTATTGATAAAGAAACAATTGCTAACTCAGTAAAGAAAACCGGCAGAGTGATTACTGTTACAGAAAGTGTAAAAAGTTTTGGAGTAGCTTCTGAAATAACTCAGATTGTAAATGAAGAGGCATTTCTTTCATTAGAAGCTCCACCAAAAAGAGTAACAGGCTTTGATACCATAGTACCACTTCCAAAAGGAGAACATCACTATATGCAAGATGCGTACAAAATTTTTTATGAAATAGAAAGAACTGTAAATTATTAAATATGAAGTATATATTCAAATTTCCAGATATTGGAGAAGGACTTGATGAAGGGACAATTGTAGAATGGCAAATTAAAAAAGGTCAAACTATTAATGTTGGGGATTCTCTAGTAACCATGGAAACAGATAAGGTTGTTACAGATATTCCTTCTCCTAAAGACGGTGTTATCTCGGCTACTTTTGGTAAAGTTGGCGAAACAATAAATGTTGGAGATGCATTAGTAGAAATAGAAATTGAAGAAATAGAAGGCAAAACTGCTGTTGAAGAAAACAACAAAAACGAGAAAGTTAAAGAAGAAGGAGCCGGAGTTGTTGGCACATTAGAAATAGCCGGAAATTCAGCTATTTTAGCAGCTAGTTCAGAAGGAGAATCTGAAAACAAAAAAAATAATAATAAACCTAAGAAAGCCTTAGCGACACCAGTTGCCAGAGCAATGGCCAAAGACCTAGATATTGACATCAACAAGGTGACAGGTAGTGGCCCTGCCGGTAGAGTAATGAAAGATGATATTCTCAATTTCTCAAAAGAAAAACCAAATGTTTCCAGCAATTCGCTTCTGTCAAGTACCAATTTCAGCGACAACATGGAAATAGAAGTTGAGCCAATGACTCAGATAAGAAAAACTATCGCTAAGAATATGACACAGAGCAAGCACAATGCCGCTCATATGACTATATTCGAAGAAGTTGAAGTAAGTGAATTGGATAGGATAAGAAAGAAATTCAAACAAGAGTTTACAGAAAAAGGTTCTAAACTTACGTATTTAGCTTTTGTGGTAAAAGCTACTGCTATGGCGTTGAAACAATTCAAATCTTTGAATGCAGAAATGGATATAGAAAAAGGTAATATGATTTATAAAAAATATTACAATATAGGTATTGCTGTAGATACAGACAAGGGATTAATGGTCCCTGTTATTCGTAATGCTGACAGATTAAGTATTTTTGAAATTTCTAATAAAATTAGTGAATATTCTGAAAAAGCCAGAAATGGTCAAATCACCATGGAAGATATGAAGGATGGAACTTTCACGATTACAAGTTATGGAAGTATAGGAGGAATCTTTGCAGTCCCTGTTATAAATTATCCACAAGCAGGAATATTAGGTGTTGGTAGAATTCTAAAACAACCAATAGTAAAAAATGATGAATTAGCAGTCGGATTAGTAATGCCTTTATCACTATCAGTTGATCATAGAATTGCCGACGGAGGAGAAACCGCAAGATTTATTAATAAAATTATGAGTTATTTATCAGAACCAGTGAGTCTGGCAATGGGGTAATCTACTCAATATTAATCTTTTAAAAAGTATTATTATGTACGATTTAATAATTATAGGATCTGGACCCGCAGGATATGTTTCAGCAATTAGAGCCGGACAAATGGGATTAAAAACTGCTATTATAGAAAAAAATGTAATTGGAGGTATGTGCCTAAATTGGGGTTGTATTCCTTCGAAAGCGATAATGGAAAGTGCTAAGCTTTTTAATAAAATCAGTAAAGATAGTGGTCGATTTGGAGTTGAAGGAATAGATAAAAAAGCCCTAAGTTTTAATTGGGATAAAGCTATAAAAAGATCAGATGGAATAGTAAAAAAACTTACTACTGGAGTTGGATTTCTACTTAAAAAAAATGGAATAGAAATAGTAGAAGGTGAAGCTAAAATACTTTCAAATAATAGTATTTTGGTTAACAACCGCACTATGGAAGCTAAAAATATTATGATTTCAACTGGTAGCAAATCTCCTGAAATTAAGAGTAGTATAAAAGGTATTGTGATAGAACCAAAAGAAGCATTTAAAAGCCGCCAATTAGGAAATAATATAGTTGTTGTGGGTGAAACTCCTGTTGCAATTGAGTTAGCTCAGGCTTTTAATATGATAGGCAAAAAAGCTAGTATTGTTGTACCTACAGAAAACATGATGCCTTTTGCTGATAAATATATTGTAAAACAGATCTTAACTAAGCTTAAAAAAGATAGAATAAAGATTTACTTCAATTTTAATCTTAATAATCTTGAGGGAATATATTCCGATGGAAAGCTAAAATTAGGTGAAGAAGAAATTGTATGTGATATGATTTTCAATGCAAAACGAAGAAAAGCTATCATTCCTGAATCAGATATTGAAATTAAGCTTGATAAAGATGGTTATATCGATGTTGATGAGAACTGTCAAACTAATGTACCAAATATTTATGCCGTAGGTGATGTTAATGGCAAAAGTTATTATGCACATATAGGTTCGGCGCAAGGAATGCATGTTGTGAATTATATTCAAGGCATAAAACAAAAACTGGATTTAAAAAAATATCCCTTGAATATGTACACAGTACCTGAAGCATCACAAATTGGTTTAACTGAAGATGAAATTAAAGCCCAAGGTTACGATTATAAGATTAGTGAATTCCCAATGTCGGCAAACGGTAAAGCATTGACAGAAGGAACAATGGAAGGTTTTGTAAGAATACTTTCAGAAAATAAATATGGAGAAGTTTTAGGGGTGCAGATAATGGCTCCGAATGCAACAGATATGATTGCAGAAGCTGCTGCTTATATGGAACTTGAAGCAACCGTATATGATGTGGCTCAAACAGTTCACGCCCACCCTACTATCTCTGAAGTGTTTATGGAAGCTGGTTTTGAAGCTGTTGGAGGCGCTATTCACAAATAATATTTATAAATTATTATTAAAAAAGAATATTTTTTATACACCAATTAAAAATGTTTTTTCGCCATAAACTCATTAAAAATACCATTTCACAAACATAATGGCAAAAATGCTCTTGACCACTTTAGTTAGGGCTATTGTAAGATAACCTTATAACCAAGAAAATCTGTGGCATTAAGTTCCAATTAAAATCGTTATTCTAATCTAATACCAATTTGAAAGCAAAAGTGCCGATATAAATTCTAAATATTTTTTTGTTTAACGAATTTAAAAAAATTAAGCATAGCCTCAGTTACGGTTTATTTTTTTTAGGAAGTAAAACATAAAAAGATAACGAATTTTGCGGTAGTTTTGTTTTTAATTTAGTATAATATGGTTAACCCGCATTATTTGTCTAAAAGCAAAGCGAATTGTATAAATAAGCAATGAATAGCGAAGTGCAATGCGGAAACCCCCTCCCAATATAAGTTCGGGACAGATTGATTTAGAAAAACTCAAATTTGAGCATTTGAAAAATATACAGATTTAATAATTTTACTTAATCGTTAGGATTATTTGTGAATAATTCGGCTAACATGAAGATTTTGACTAACCATTTTGTCTATTTTGCCAAATATTCTTATCTTTGTTCATAATTAATAATTTAGAGCTATGACCAACAAATACAAAAAAAAGCAAACCCGAAAGAAACGTTTTATTACTATTATTTTTCTATCTATTCTTATTATTATCGGAAGTGCTTTCTTCTATATTAGTCACAATCTTGATCGTATTCTCAGTGATAAAATTCATATAATCTTTAATGAAAGTGAAGTATCAGGCTATTACAATTTATCATTCGATAAACTCCGTGTAAATCTGGTTAATATGAAAGTGCGTATTTATAATATACATTTCGAACCAAAGAATAATGACCATATTGATTACTACGAAAAAAACGGAAGTCTTAATGTTAAAATTGGAAAAATTACTATTAAAAAAGCTGATATTATTGACTTTATTAGGTATAACAATATCAAAGTAAAAGATTTTGTAATTGAGCATTCAGAAATTAAAATATCAAATCCGCAAGGACATTTCAAACCCTTAGCATTTATAAAAAAATCGGCCCCTAACGACTCATTACAACTTGAAGCAAATATCCAACATATTCGGTTTGACAATACACAATTATATTATTTGGGGGATCCAAAAGACAGTATTAATAATAGCTTTAAAGAATTCAGTATGGAGATTGATAGTCTCTATTTTAAAAAGGCCTTTAATGAATTGCAGTTCTCATTATCAAAATTAGTAGCAAATTTACAAAAGGCACATTTTCAAAGCTCAAAAGTTGGAAATTTTGATTTAGAGCGCTTGCAATATGGAATCTCTAACTTAAAAATAAAACTTCTTTCAAAAAATTTAAATGTCAATTATCAAAACTTCTTTATTCAGCTTATCAAACCTAGCGTGACAACAAAAGATGGTCTGTACACCCTTTCCTCTGAGCAAATTTCAATTGACGAAAAACAAAAAAACTTGTTTATTACAAAGGCAAATATTCACCCTAACCTCGATAATAATTCTTTTGCTCATCACTTTAAATATCAACAACTCCGTACAGAAATTAATATTGATAAAATTGATTTTACTAATATCAATTATGACGAATTAATTCATCAAGAGGCAATAATTGCTGATACTGTCTCTATTGAGGGTGTATATGCTGATTTGTATAAAGATAAAAATCTCCCATTAAATCGTAAACATTTTCCTAAATATTTAGCTCGACAGATTTTTGGAATAAAAATGCCTCTTAAGCTTGGGGTTGCCATTATTAAGGATGTTAACGTTAATTTTAGTGTACGACAATCAAAAGATCATGTCAGTGCTATTGATATTACTAATATTAATGGATATTTGGAAAATATCCAAAACAAAAATACCGATGAACGACTTAAGTTGACAGCAGTAGGTCGCGTACATAATAGCATTCCGTTTGACGTAACTTTTATATTCGACTATAATCAGGATCAGTTTAGTTATGAAGGTCGTATTTTAAAATCAGATTTAAACAGTATTAGCTCTGTAGTTCGCAGTTTTGCTCCCGTAAAAATAGAAAAAGGTTTCTTAGAATCTATTAATTTTAAAGGCTATGCTAACAGTACAGAAAGTCGCGGAAGCATGTTGTTTTTATACAATAATTTAAATTTAAAAATAGAAAGTAATAAGGAGAAAGAAAAAGGACTACAAAATTTTGTACTTTCACTCGCTGCAAACACATATATCTATTCCAACAATCCTGTCAAAACTGACGTTGAACCCAGAAGGGTTAACTACTACACTAAAAGAGACCAAAATAAAGGCTTTCTTAACTTATTTGTTCAATCTTTACTACAAGGTATTAAAGAGACTATTATTCCATCAAAAGAAAATAGAAAAAACTATCGGGAACTTCGCAAAAAAAGTAAAAATAAATAGTAGTTACTATATACATACAAAGCTGTAAACTCTTTTATTGATTCAGCTGATGTTATATATGTGCCAATGAATCGCCATATATATAGTATTTTATAAAAAAATCTACTAAAAAATAAATAACTATTGAAAAAAAATATTATTTTACTTGACTTTTCAAAAATATAAATATACTTTTGCAAGTAAGTACTTACTTATAACGCTTTACTTATAATGCTAAATAATATAATTAAAATAGGATTAGATGTTGGAAGTACTACCGCTAAGATTATTGTGGTAAGTGGTGATGAAATATTATTTAGTAATTATGTTCGTCATAATGCTAAAATAAATGAAACGGTTGTAAATTTATTAAAAGAAGTAAAATCCGTAATAAAAAATAATGAATTTAAAATTGCTGTTACAGGTTCAGCAGGTTATGGTATAGCCGAGAAGTTAGATATACAATTTGTACAGGAAGTAGTGGCTACATCGGCAATGGTAAAATACAAAATGCCCGAAGTTAAAACGCTTATTGATATTGGTGGAGAAGACTCCAAGATGATATTTTTCTCCGAGAATCGTGCTCCTGACATTAGAATGAACGGTAGTTGTGCCGGCGGTACAGGTGCTTTTATCGATCAAATTGCATCATTACTCAATGTAACCACAAGCGAGTTGAACGAACTGGCTAAAAAACATACAAAGATATATCCCATTGCATCGCGTTGCGGTGTTTTTGCCAAAACTGATGTGCAAAATTTATTGAGTCGTAAAGTAGCTTTGCCGGATATTGCCATATCTACCTTTCAAGCGGTTGTAGTACAAACTTTAAACACCTTGGCACGAGGGTTTGAAACCAAACCGAAGGTAATGTTTGTAGGCGGCCCGTTTAAATTTCTAAGCGAGCTTAAACGGCTATTTATCAAGAGTATGGAGTTGAGCCCGGATGATATTGTTGAAACAAATTTAAGTTTATATACACCGGCTTACGGCTCTGCTATTTCTGTTGATGAAACCGATAAATCTTTTACCATTGATGAATTTATACAAGAACTTATAGAAAGTTCTAAAAAAATTCAATTAACAGACAGGTTAAATCCTTTATTTAAAGACAAAAAGGAATGGGAAGAATGGAATGTTCGCAGAATTAAGATGCAAATACGCAAGCAATCTATTGAAAATTACGAGGGAGATATTTGTTTTTTGGGTATAGATTCGGGTTCTACAACCAGTAAGATTGCTATTATCAGTGAAAATAGGGAGTTGTTGTATCACTATTATACCAATAACGATGGAAATGTAACCGAAGCTGTTAAAATCGGATTGAACAAGTTTTTTGATGAGGTTAAAGCAAAACGCCCCAATCGACCTTTAAAAATTATGATGGCAACATCAACGGGCTATGGCGAAGATTTAATCAAAACCGCTTTCGGATTGAACAAAGGTGTGGTTGAGACCATTGCCCATTACACTGCAGCCAAATATTTAGACCCTGATGTATCTTTTATTATGGACATTGGCGGACAAGATATGAAAGCTATTTTTGTTGAAAACGGAGTTATAAACCGAATAGATTTGAATGAAAGTTGTTCATCGGGTTGTGGCTCATTTATTCAAACTTTTGGCAACACTTTAGGTTTTAAAGTATCCGATTTTGCCACTATGGCGATAAATGCTCAGCATCCTGCCGATTTGGGAACACGTTGTACTGTTTTTATGAATTCTAAAGTAAAACAATCTTTACGCGAAAACGCTTCCATTGATGATATTTCTGCAGGTTTGGCTATTTCCGTAATAAAAAATGCTTTATACAAAGTACTTAAATTACGAAATATAGAAGAGTTGGGTGAGCATATTGTTGTTCAAGGCGGAACATTTAAAAACCCTGCTGTTCATAGAGCTTTAGAAACATTAACAGGCAAAGAAGTTTCCTGTACCGATATGCCCGAATTAATGGGAGCTTACGGTTGTGCTTTACTTTCTTTGAACGATTATCAATTAGCAATTTCGCAAGGAAAAGAGGTTCTGCCTATGCAAAACTTAGAGTTTTTTGATGATGTCAACAACTATACTACCAAGCAATTAATCTGCAAAGGCTGTGTAAACAATTGCACTATAACTCGTTTTAAATTCGATAACGGAAGTGTTTTTTATACCGGCAACAAGTGTGAAAAAATATTTTCCAATTCAGGAGAAAAGAAAGAACCCGGATTTAATTTCCCCGACTTTAAGTTTAATTTGTTATTCAACAGAAAAGATTTTCCTTCAGATTTTAAATACAACAATCTGCCAACAGTAGGTTTACCGCGTGTATTGAATATGTACGAAAACTATCCGTTTTGGCATACTCTTTTAAGCTCTTTGGGCTTTAATGTTGTGCTTTCCGACGAATCAAACAACAGATTATACGAAAGTGGTCAAGGCACCATAATGTCCGACAACATTTGTTTCCCTGCAAAATTAGTTCACGGACACATTCTAAATTTAGTAAACAAAAAAGTTGATGCCATTGTTTACCCTATGGAATTTAAGCAAAAAAACGAATATGAGAATACTGATAATTCGTTTATGTGTCCGGTTGTAAGCGGGTATGCCGATGTTATAAAAAACAGTCTGGATATCGACCGTAAATATGGTATAAAATTATACAAACCCGTAATTGATTATAACGACGACAAACTTCTACGCAAAGCTTGTTTTGAGTTATTAAAAGAATTTAAAATAAAAAAAACTGATTTTAACAAAGCTTTTCAATTGGCAATTAATGAACAAGAAGCTTATAAACAAAAAATAAAAACCAAAGGACAAGAAATAATTGTAAAAAACAAGAACAATAAAGAAGATAAATTATGTATCGTCTTAGCCGGTCGTCCTTATCATATTGACCCATTATTAAACCAAAAAATACCTGAAATATTAACACATCTGGGCGTAGATATATTAACCGAGGACGCTTTACCTAAGTGCGAAAAAGCCGACATGAGCGATTTGCAGGTTATTAGTCAATGGGAATACCCTAACCGTATTTACAATGCAGCTCAATGGGTTTCTTTGCAAGGGAAAGAGTTTCAGTTAGTTCAACTCAATTCATTTGGTTGCGGACCCGATGCCATTGTTATTGACGAAGTAGCCGAGATTTTACATTCAGGAGAGAAAATACATACGGTTTTAAAAATTGATGAAATAAGCAGTACCGGTTCCATAAAATTGCGATTGCGTTCAATGATTGAATCTTTGGCAATAAAGCAACAAGATGATAAAATAAAAATTCATAAACGAAAAAACACGGCTACTTTTACCGAAGATGATAAATATCGTTTGATTTTAGGTCCTCATTTTTCCGATTTTTATTCACCTCTTATTCCTTCAATTTTTAAATTGGCAGGATATAAATATATCAACTTACCACCGGCAAATAAAGAATCGGTTCAATATGGATTAAAATATTCCAATAACGAAATTTGTTATCCTGCAACGGTTGTAATAGGCGATGTATTACAAGCCTTGCAATCGGGAAAATACGACAGAGATAAAATAGCCATAGGTATTACTCAAACCGGAGGACAATGCAGAGCATCGTCATATCTATCATTAATAAAAAAAGCAATGATAGCTGCCGGTATTGATGATGTACCTGTAATAGCCGTTGGTACAAGTGGTAAAACTATTAATCCACAGCCTGGTTTTGAACTCGATTGGAAAAAATTATTACCCATAACATTAGCATCAATGTTATTTACTGATGCCATGTCAGGACTATTTTACACCACTGTTGTTCGTGAAAAAGAAAAAGGGACAGCTAAAAAATTAATGGACTTTTATTATCACGAGGCTAATAAAATTATTTTAGAAAACAAACCAAAAGAAATATACAAACTACTGGAAGAAGCGGTAACCGATTTCAATAATATTGATGTAGAATATAAAGAATTGCCAAAAGTAGGAATCGTAGGTGAGATTTATATTAAATACAATTCATTTGGTAATAACAATGTTGTTAATTGGTTGATTGAACAAGGCGTTGAAGTAATTGTTCCGCCTTTGGCCGATTTCTTTATTCAAGATTTTGTAAATCTAGACATCAACAAAAATTTGAATCTTAAAAAAGCAAGTATAAACGATTATATTGTGAAATTTTTTGAACAATATGCTAATCTGAGAATAAAAAAAGTAAACAAAATTTTAGAAAAGTATAAATATCATAAACCATATCATAACATCAGAGATTTAAGCAAAAAAGCTGAAAAAATCATATCCTTAGCCAATCAATTTGGAGAAGGCTGGTTAATACCTGCTGAAATTGCAGCATTTGCCGAAGATGGTGTTAATCAGGTAGTGAGTTTGCAGCCCTTTGGCTGTATTGCCAATCACATTGTATCAAAGGGAATAGAGAAAAAAGTAAAAGAGATTTATCCTAATCTAAGTTTGTTGTTTTTAGATTTTGATAATGATATAAGCGAAGTAAATATCATAAACAGACTTCAGTTTATTATAAGGGCTGCCAAAGAAAATATGACAAATAAATACGTAACTAAATAAAAAGACATGAAAGTATTAGCTGTTTTTGGAAGTCCTCGTAAAGAGGGCAATACTGCACAAATGATGGAAACTGCATTATCGGCATTTCCTAAAGAAGTAGAAATCCATAAAGTGTATTTAGGCGAACTTAACTTTTCCGGCTGCGGGCCTTGTCGCGAGTGCAAAGTAGTGGGGAATTGTGTAATTGAGGATGATATGCAGCAAATTTTTAAAGAGATGATTTGGGCTGATATTATTTTGTTTGGCACTCCCGCTCAATTCTCTGATGTTAGTGCCGACATTAAAAAACTAATGGAGCGCACCTGGTGGATGAAAGGAGCCCTTAGAAATAAAATAGGAGGATACGTAATTTCGGGAAGACGCTATATGGAAAGTGCTCAAAATACATTACACGCTTTTATGCTACGACATCGTATGATATTGGGCGGTAGCGGAGCTCTGGGATTTACCTTTACCGAAATGGGGACATTAGAATATGATCCTCTTGCTTTGCGTGATGCTTATTCCACAGGTGCCCGACTTGTGGAAATATATGACCTTATTAATACAAATAATAGTACAAACCAGTAAGCTAAGCGTAACACGAATTATTCACAATTAATCCTGACGATTAAATAAAACTAATAACCTCAGCTCGACATAAGATTTCATTCACAGTTTATGTCAAGCTTATACCAGACCGTAATATAAATATATAAAAGGTATCTTTTCTTTAGAAGAAAAACTTGATAAATTTAGTATATTAAAAAAAAATAAAATTTATTATAATATTTAAAAAAAAAATTATACTTTTGCAAGTGATTACTCACTTATAAATTATATAATATGAGATACAGAATTATAATATATACATTATTGGTTTTAGGGCTAAAAGTAAACGCTCAAGATCATAATATTGACAGTACTATATATAAAAGAAATTTTTATACATCAACAAAAGTAAGACCTGTTAATATCGCAAAAGGAAATTACCTGTTTACATCGCAGGCAACCTTCAAAAGGTACTATAAAACAGTCAATCCCAAAAGTGGAAGTTTTGAAAAACTATCAGATAAAGTTGTTTTAAACGACGCTTCTTTAAATTTAACAGCAATTTACGGTCTTGGCAATAAAATAAATCTGATTGCCTTTATTCCTTTTAAAGATTTTCATCATTACACACCAATGAATTTTTCCAAAGGAATAGGTTTAGGTGATATTTCTATTGGTGGAAACTATAATATTATTAACGATTCTTTAAACGCTTTTAGTTTGAGATTAGATGTAGGATTTCCTACCGGGAAGAATACTAATTTAACCAAACAGGAAATCCCTCTTGGTACCGGTGCTTTTTCAACTCGATTAAGTGCTGAAGGTTTGCATTCTTTTAAAAAAACCGATTTAATCTATGCCGCATATTACGAATACAAATCCCCAAACTCTTCAGGAACAGATATAGATGATGAGGTAGGTATTTATACTTTTTTTCAAAATAATTTCAATACAAAATATGGAAATTTTGGTATTGAATACGGTTTGACAGGTAATATTCAGATTCCGGCAGCAGATATTTCACAAAATATAACAGCTCAATTATTTATCGGAGCAAATTATCTCTATAACGAACACCTTAATATTCAACTAAGTATACCTTATACTATTTATCAGCAAAAAGCTTTTCTAACTGATTACACAGTTTTATTACAAGTAGATTATTTATTTAATAGAAATAAATAATAATACAACAATATTTATTTATATGTCAATAATTAAAAATTATTAAAATGAAAATGATAAAATATACAGGATTAATCGTTATTGCAATAGCAATATTTACCTCTTGTTCGAAGAAAAACAATAATAAAACTCAAAAAGTTCCTCATTTTATGGGTTACATTGAGAATACACAATTAAATGTTACAACCCGAATGCCGGGAAGGATCACCAGTATATATGTCGATGAAGGAGACACTGTTGAAGAAGGACAGAAAGTTGCACAACTTGATACTCGTGAAATTATGGCAAACAGAAAAGCAATGACAGCAAAATTGGAAAATATTATAAAAAAT
>JAMOQL010000279.1 GCA_027064025.1 Bacteroidales bacterium | reverse complement strand
CTTTGGAGCATTTACTATTGTCATTGTTAGAAAGTAAAGATGATGTTTCTAATCTACTTAAAGATGCTGGTTTGACAGCAAAATTGCTAGAGAAATCGATTGATGATTTAAGAAAAGGAGAGAATGCAAATTCGGCTTCTGCAGAAGACCGTTATCAAGCCATAGAAAAATATGCACAAAATTTTAACGCACTAGCCGAGCAGGGTAAACTTGACCCTGTTATTGGGAGAGACGAAGAAATTCGTAGAATTTTACAAATACTATCTCGTAGGACAAAGAATAATCCTATCTTAATTGGAGAGCCAGGAGTCGGAAAAACAGCTATTGCAGAAGGAATTGCACATCGAATTATTGCGGGCGATGTGCCCGATAATCTAAAAGATAAAACAATCTACGCTTTAGATATGGGTGCTTTAATTGCCGGTGCAAAATATAAAGGTGAGTTCGAAGAGCGCTTGAAATCTGTTGTCAAAGAAGTGATAGCTTCTAATGGAAATATTATTTTGTTTATTGACGAAATACACACATTAGTTGGTGCAGGAAAAGGTGAAGGAGCTATGGATGCGGCAAACATATTAAAACCCGCATTGGCCCGTGGCGAACTCAAAGCAGTTGGTGCAACAACTTTAGATGAGTATCAAAAATATTTTGAAAAAGATAAAGCTCTCGAGCGACGATTTCAGCAAGTAAAAGTAGATGAGCCAGATATTGCTAGTTCGGTTTCTATTTTGAGAGGAATTAAAGAAAAATACGAATCGCATCATAAAGTTAGAATTACTGACGATGCTATTATTGCTGCTGTTGAGCTATCCGATAGATATATTACAGATCGTTTTTTACCTGATAAAGCTATTGATTTGATAGACGAGGCTTCGGCAAAACTTCGTTTAGAAATAAATTCGGTGCCTGAAGAATTAGACGAATTAAATCGTAAAATTCAGCAATTAGAAATTGAAAGAGAAGCCATAAAACGTGAAAAAAATAAAGCAAGAATTAAATTTTTAACAGAACAAATAGAAAATCTAGGCGAAGAAGCACAGTCGATTAGAGCAAAGTGGGAACAAGAAAAAAAGATTGTAGATTCTATTCAGAAAGCTAAAAATGATATAGAAGAATATAAATATCAGGCTGAACAAGCCGAACGAAATGGAGACTATCAAAAAGTTGCTGAGTTGCGCTATGGTAAAATAAAAGGAAGCGAGAAAGATATTGAAGAATTGAGTCAGAAATTGATAGAAACACAAGGTGATTCGGCTTTAATAGAAGAAGAAGTGCGGTATGAAGATATTGCTGATGTCGTTTCTCGATGGACAGGAATTCCTGTAAGTAAAATGATTCAGACAGAGAAGGAGAAATTGCTGAAATTAGAAGATGAACTGCATCAAAGAGTTGTAGGTCAGGATATTGCAATACAAGCTGTTGCCGATGCTGTTCGAAGGAGTAGAGCAGGAATGGGAGATGAGCGTAAACCAATAGGGTCATTCTTGTTTTTAGGAACTACAGGGGTTGGTAAAACGGAATTAGCAAAAGCTCTAGCTGAATTTTTGTTCGACGATGAAAATATGATGACACGTATAGATATGTCGGAATATCAGGAACGCCATGCAGTGTCGCGTTTGATTGGGGCACCTCCTGGATATGTTGGTTACGATGAGGGTGGACAATTAACCGAAGCCGTTAGAAGAAAGCCATATTCGGTAATTCTGCTAGATGAAATAGAGAAAGCGCATCCCGATGTTTTTAATATTCTTTTGCAAGTTTTAGACGATGGTCGTTTGACTGATAACAAAGGGCGTTTAGTCAATTTTAAAAATACGATTATTATTATGACTTCAAATGTTGGATCAGGAATAATTCAGGATGAATTGGCTACAGAGACTTCTTTAGAAGATAAGAATCATTTAGAAATGGTTCGGAATAAGGTTTTCAATTTATTGAAACAATCTCTTCGTCCAGAGTTCCTGAATCGGATTGACGAACAAATTATGTTTGCTCCTTTATTAAAAAGTCAGATTAAGCAGATTGTAAGTTTACAATTCGATTTGCTCAAAAAGAAACTTTTGTCGAAAGGTATTGGTGTTGAGATAAGCGAAAAAGCGATCTCAGAATTAGCAAATATCGGTTTCGACCCTCAGTACGGTGCAAGACCTGTAAAAAGAGCTATTCAGACCTATATTTTGAATGCTTTATCGAAAGATATTATTGCAGGAAAAGTTAATAATGAAGATTCGATACAAATAGATTATCAAGACGGTGCATTTGTTTTCTCAAATTAGAGTCTAAAAAATGAACTAATAATTATTGCGGATTAACGTGGAGTGCTAGGAATAACTAGCCTTACTCCTGTTGATCCGCTTTTTTGTATCAACTGTTATTTTTATCGTAATTGAAATTTTGTTGCTTTTGACATATTGTTCTACATTTGGCAAGAGCATCCTAACAATAATTAGAAAAATAATTTATTTAAATGAGCCAAAATATTTTATACATTTCGTACGATGGTTTGACCGATACTTTGGGGCAGTCTCAGATTCTTCCTTATGTAGCTGGATTATCTAAAAAAGGGTATCGATTTACGATTCTTTCGGTCGAAAAAAGAGAAAGATACGAGATTTATAAGAGTACTATCAATAAAATATGTAAGGATAATAATATCGACTGGCAATTTATTTTTTATACCAAGAATCCACCCATAATTTCTTCAGTTTATGATATTCAGAAAATGAAGAGAAAAGCAAAATTATTACATCAGGAAAAGCAATTTTTGTTGGTTCATAGTCGCTCGTATATGGGTTCTATTGTTGCACTTTATCTGAAAGAGAAATTTAACATTAATTTTATTTTCGATATGCGAGGGTTTTATCCCGACGAGCGAGTCGATGGAAAAACTTGGGATTTAAGCAAGTGGCATTATCAACAAGTTTATCAATATTTTAAGAAAAAAGAGAAACAATTTTTAACTCGTGCCGATGCTGTAATTTCATTGACCCATGCAGGGAAAAACATTATGGAACAGGATTGGAAAGTTCATTTACCCATAAATGTGATTCCATGTGCCACCGATATAGAATTATTTAAACCCATACAGGTTAAGCAGAAGACAGAACTAACAGTTGGTTATTTAGGATCTTTAGGAACTTGGTATATGTTGCCCGAGATGTTGGCTCTTTACCAAATTGTTTTACAAAAATATTCGAAAGCACATTTCTTAATACTTACCCCAGACTTACCAGAACAGGTTTATTCTGAAGCTCGTAAGCAGAATATTTCGACTGAAAATATTCAAGTAAGGTTTGCAACAAGAGAAGAGTTACCAAATTTACTTTCGACTTTCGATATAGGACTGTTTTTTATTAGTCCAAGTTTTTCTAAACAAGCTAGTTCGCCAGTAAAACAAGGAGAGTTGATGAGCATGGGTATTCCTGTGATAACTAATTCGGGAGTCGGAGATACCGACGAGATTATTAATAAGTATAAAAGTGGTGTGTTGATAAAAGAGTTTACCAAAAGTGAATATGAAAAGGTCGTTTCAGAAATTCCTAAAATGTTGCTTTGGGATAAAGCTAAGTTACGAGAGGGCGCTATCGATTATTTTTCTCTACAAAAAGGAATTGAGAATTACGCCAAAATATATGCAAGTCTACTCGCTTAATAGTTGGTTTCTACGTTTAATATCTAGACTTTTAAATTCAGAAAAAGTATATCCTGTTTCTTTTTTAAATTGATTTGATAAATGTTGCACCGAGCTATAATCCATCATATACGCAATTTCAGACAATGTATAATCCTCATACTCAGTTAATTGAATAATTTTGTTGATTTTGCATTTAATAATATGTTTCTCTAAAGTAATGGGTTCGTATTTAGAAAATAATTTAGAAATACTTGGATACGACATTCCTATTTTTTCGATTAAGTATTCTGATTTCTGAATAATAGAATTTTGATTGGATTGTAATTGGATGAGCTCGTAAACAGCCTGTTTAATAGCGTCTACTTTTATTAGGTTTTTATCATTAATGATGGTAAAACCAGCTTCTTGAATTATCTTTTTTGCATCAAAACGACTTTCCGAAAGGATACTGACAAACCCGTTTCCTATTTGTTTAACTACAATATTCTTTTTTGTTAGGCAGTGTTGAAGCCATTTCTTACAGCAATTATGATTAAAATTCTGAAGATAATATGTGCTAGTTTGTTTTTGCAATTTTTTACGAATTGTTATTTAAACAAAATTACAAAAAAATGTCGGAAAGGACTTCCGACATTTTACCGCAATTGAATGGAATCATTTATTTTTATGAATAACATATATTAAATGAGACTTCAAACATATAAGTAATTGTTTTGTAAATCGTGAAAAAGAAGGTGATAGTTGTTAAATAATAGATAAGTGGTTGGTTTCGGTTTATATATGGTATAGTGTAAATGATAAAAATACCTATCCGTTATCTTTTATTTAGAAAGAGCCAATTTAGCTTTAAAATGTGGAGAATCTCCCCATTGTCCATAGCCAATTTCATCACCACTGATGGTTATTCGAGCCTCTAGACAAGTTTTGCAATCTTCTGCTTCCTCATCGGTACACGGTTTATTTTCATATAGACTATAATCGTCTCGATAACTCCCTGGCGTAATGTTAGGCATAATGATATTAGCCCCAATTTTTATCGCTTTTTCTCTACCAATTGGATCTATAGCTTGTAGAGCTGTTGCTGCCGCAATATTTATATCTTTCATCAATATTCGTAGAATAGCAATCATTTTTAGACTTAAATCAAAACGCTCCTCAATAGGCCATAATTCATCTTTGTACTGATATAATGGAGTATCGGCATGTGCAATAAATGGCCCCATCCCACACATATCAATATCTAATTCTTTCATAAATAATAAATCATCTGCCAAATCTTCTATAGTTTGAAAAGGAAGACCAATCATTACACCAGTTCCTGTTTGGTAACCGGCTTTTTGTAAGTTTTTTAGCGCTTTAATACGAGTTTCGTAGGAGTGTAAACTATCGTTGGGATGGAGTTTTTGGTATAATTCGGGATTCGATGTTTCTATTCGTAATAAAAAACGATGAGCACCTGCGTCGAACCAAGTTTTATAAGTTTCGTAAGTTTGCTCTCCTAAAGAAATTGTTATTCCTAATTCATGGTTAGATAAGGATTTAATTTTTTTTAAGAGTTTTGTTATTCTGTTGATATGTTTTTTGTTGAATAATTCGCCAGCTTGCAAAACTACAGATCCATATTTCTCTTTGTATGCAAATTCGGCAGCTTTTAGAATTTCTTCATCTTTGAGCTGATATCGATGAGTATTATTATTTGATTTTCTAATTCCGCAATAATAACAATCTTTGGCACAGATGTTCGAGAATTCAACTAAACCCCTGTAATAAGTGTAATTACCAATAAATTTTTTTTTAATATCATGGGCACATTTAAAAAGAAGTCGTCTGTCTTGGCCTTTGCTCTTTAGAAGAGCTACAATATCTTCTTTCGAAAGGATTTCTTGTGCTAGAATATTAGAAATAGTTTTGTCCACTTTGTTATATCTTATTTAGCAAAAATACGATAGTCGAACTTATTAGTTTATGATAATACTCAGTCTTACAAAGTATTATTTTTTGGGGATAATTATTTCTCCGTTAAGTTTTAAGACCGTATGACTATTTTTAGGGTCGTTAGTAATTACAGTTAACGATTTGACTTGACGACCTCTTCTGCGCCGAGTATTAAATTGAGCTGTAATAAAACCGTTCTCTCCTTTTGCAATTGCAGTGTTGGTTTTGCCAACAACATTGCAGCCTCAACAGCCTTTAGCATACAAAATTTTCAAGTCATGTTTTCCGAAGTTTTCGACCTTAAAACTATGTTTAACCACTGTTCCTTGTACTACTTTGCCAAAGTTGTAGTTGATAGTATCGAACTTTACTATAGGGGCTTGTTTTAGTTCTTTTTTAGATAAATGACTAAAATCTACATCAATAAAAGTTCTGAAGGTAATAAAATCGGTGCGTGGGTTACGGTATTTTTCTTGTCCTTTAATATAAATGGGAATGCGTTTATAATCTTTACCCCATTTTGTCTCATTTTTTGCAGTAACATTTTTATTTGCGTAATAAGTAGCTTTAATAATTCCTTTTTGTTTAGGTAATAATGCTCCAGGTTTTGTTTCTAAACTGATATATTTGGGGACATTTTTAAAGACAACTTCAATAGTATCGCTTGAGGTATTAATAATATTTATTTCAAAAGATTTGCTTTCGTTTTGCTTGATACTTTTGATATTGAAATAAGATTTATCCATTTTTAGAATACCCTTCGCAATTTGTTGATGATAACGAATGGGTTTTGTATTATTCTGAGAATAGCTAAATACACTGGATAGACTTATTAAAAATAGTAATATGAATTTCATTTTGTGACAATTTGATGATGTTAATTCTTGGAATGTTATTAAAAAGCAAATATATCAATTTTGAGTTTATTATGCCTCAATTTCAAATTATTTAGAAATTGCCAATTTGGATTATTCGTAATATCTTTTGTTCCTTAAATATCGATTTTAAAAATGAAGTTCTGATTATATCTTCTTTCATTAATCGACAAGAAAATGAACGTTAATAATTTAAAAAAATAATTATATAAAAAAAGTAAAACATAACGATATAAATTCCGTAAAAATCACTTATCTTAGTTTAATCAATAATAAAGATACGTTTTTTGATCAAGTCAATTTATATAATATTTCTTTTTATTCTGATTTCTTCCTTCTCTTTTTCGCAAAACGATGGAGATCAGAAGGCCTTATATAACAAGTCATTGCAAGCTTTCGATGCCGAAGATTTTAAAAGTGCATTACCATTATTATTAAAATACGATTCATTATATCCTGATAATTATGAAGTAATCTATAGGATTGGTGCTTGTTATTTGAATACGGAATTTGACAAAATAACAGCAATTTCGTATTTAGAAAGGGCTATGAAGGAGGAAAAGGACGCTTATCCTGCAGCTGCCATAAAAGATTTAGCCGAGATTTATCATTTAAATTATCAATTCGATAAATCTGAAAAAATGTATGCTCGATATATTGAGCTGAGACCTAAGAAAAAGGAGGCGGTTGACGCCGCTCTTAATGAAATTAAGAATGCTCGAAAATTAATAAAAGATTCGTTGTATTATAAAATAGAGAATGTTGGGAGACCCGTTAATACGATGCATTCCGAGATTATTCCGTATGTTTCTGCCGATGAGTCTATTTTGTACTATCAAGAAAGGGAAGATAGAAATATATATTTGGCGAATTACAAATACGACAAATGGTTTCGGAAAGTAAAATTAGATATCCCTAATTTGAATAATTACCAGATTGTAAAGTTTGCGGGGATATCTCATGATGGCGAACAAATATTCATCCAATTAGGAGATTCGAGTAATACTGATATTTATTATGGGAAGAATTTTCTAAAGACCTGTAATCAACTTATCCCCTTCAACTCGAATATTAATTCCCCTTATCAAGAAAGTACATTAAGTATAGTTCCAGATAATAATACACTCTATTTTTCTAGTAATAGACCTGGTGGTTTTGGTGGTTTTGATATTTATAAATGCGAAAAAGACGAACAGGGAGAGTGGGGTCCTGCTATTAACCTGGGTCCCGTAATCAATTCTTCCAAAGACGAAATTTCTCCTTTTATTCATCCAAACAAGAAGAAACTTTTTTTTAGTTCAAATGGTCACCAAACTATGGGTGGGTACGATATTTTTGAGGCAACTAATAATAATGGAGTATGGGGGAAAGTTAAAAATATTGGATATCCTATAAATACAACATACGACGATATGAGTTATTCGATGACGGCTAAAGGAGATGCTGCATATTTTTCATCGACAAGGAATAATAAGACTCGTCACTTTGATATTTACAAAGTATACCTTAAAGAAAATATTCCATTAACATTAGTGAAAGGAAGAATATTGGCAGGAAATCCTCCGAAACCTGTAAAAACAGAGATTCAAGTTATCGATAAGTTAACCCAGAAACCCTTAAAATATATTTATAATCCTAATCCTAAAACAGGTAACTATTTATTAGTTTTCCCTCCCGGTAAAGATTACGATATGGTTATTAAAGCAGATGGATATAAACCTTATATTATTAATATTTATCTTCCTAATCAGAGTTATTTTTACGAAAACTTTCAAGAAATATTCTTACAACCAATTATTGTAAATTCTTTGGGAGAAACTGTTGGAGAGGAAATCAAAATCAAAAATACTTTTTATGATGTTACTAAAAATCCACTGACTCTTCAAGTAGATTCTGCTCAAGAACATAAGTACGACAAGCTTCTGGGTATTATTAATGAATTGATAGAACAAACAGATACTCTTGGATTAAATCATATTAATAATTATAGTGAGGATATCGAAAAAGAAGGGATTAACAAGGATAGTATAGAACAATCTAAGGATTATGATAAATTGTTCTCATTGGTTGAAGAAGCGATTGAAACAACAGACTCCACTACCTTAAAGATTCTAGATGAGAATGCCATTCCTAATTATTCTTTTGAAAATCGATATTTCTACAGTAAAGATTCAAATAATGATGAGTTTAACAAGATTGTTGTAAATTCTGATACCGTTTTTGCAATAAAATTATCCGATAAGAAGAATAATAAAAGAATAGACACATCTATAGTTAATGAAAAAAGGTTAACAAAGTTTGACGTTAAACATATTACAGAGTGTAGTGTTTATTTTGATAAAAATAAATCGGAAATAAAAAAGAAGTACAAGACTAGGCTGACAGAAATTGCTCAATTATTATTGAATAATCCGAATCTTTATGTCGAAATTACAGGGAAAGCTAACCAAGAGGAAGACAGTCAAATGGCTGTGTCTAGGGCAATAGAATTGAGATCTTATTTAGTAAACAAAAATCTCCCGATAGAAAAAACAAAAACAAAAGCTATTTTTAATACAGAACCTAAAAGTAAAAAAGATCAGCGAGTTGATGTTAGAATTTTTGAATCTAATAGTCCAATATATAAAGCTGGAGAATTTAGTTCAGCCGTAAAGCTAGAAGAAACAGCTAATTCATCTTCTACTTTAAGAATTGCAAGCGGTACGGAATATAAAGTACAAATAGCCGCTGGTGCTGTACATTTATTTCCTGGCGATAAATTTTTTAAGGGCGAGGAGGTAACTTTTTATATGCATCATCATTTGTATAAATACGTAATTGGTTCGTTCGACACATTTAGAAAAGCAAATAAAGAACGCAAGAGGTTAATTAGAAAAGGTTTTCGGGGAGCATTCATTGTGAAATTTAAAGACGGAAAAAGACTTGATTAAGGCGGTTTTAAAATATGGTCTAATAATATTAATTTTATTTTCTGTAAAGGTAAGAGCTCAGCAGTATACAGAATATGACTTGAAAGCCGCGTATATTTATAATTTTTCGAAGTTTGTAACTTGGCCCCCAAATACATTTAGAAATCAAACAAGTAAATTCAAGATTGTAATACTAGGGGAATCGCCTATAACTTCAATTCTTAATAAGGCTTTAAAAAACAGGAAAATAATGGGTAGAGAAATCTCTATCCAAGTAATTTACCAAGTAGATGATTTAAAAGATGCTCAGATTTTATTTGTTTCGAAAGAAATGCAAAATAATCTGCAATCAATTTCTGATATCTGTTTAAACCAACCTATACTTCTCATTGGAGATGTTATTGAAGGCTTTTGCCAAGCAGGAGGTGTGATTAATTTCACAGAGAAATCATCAAAATATAGATTCGAGATTAACAATCAAGTTGCTCAAAGTTCACATTTAAAGATAAGTTCAAAATTATTAGCATTAGCAAGAATTGTAAGTAGTGAAGAAATTAAATTTTAGATATCATTCTATTCGGTTGAAACTGATATTTATGATGCTGTTTACCAGTATTGTAACCTTATCGGTTGCGTTTGTTATCTTTTCGTATTACGATTCATCAGATTTTATGAACAGAAAAATAGATCGCCTGTCTATTCTTGCAGAATCGATCTCTCTAAACTTAACAGCATCAGTATCTTTTAATGATAAATATTCTGCTAACGAAGTTATTAATACCCTTAAGGTAGACAAAAATATTACTCAAGCAGGATTGTTTTTGCCTAACGATTCCGTTTTTACACAAGTTCGTTTAGACGACCAAGAGCTTATTAAAGATCTTAAATTATTGAGCAAAGATACTTCGTATATGTACAGAAGTAATCGCTTAATAGTTGTTAAACCTATTTATGATGAGGTTGAGACCAGTAAGCTTATTGGAAAATTTTATCTAATAACAGATACTTCAGATATTAACGAGAGGTTGATTCAGTTTATTTTTCTTTTGTTATTTATCACATTTGCTTCTAGTATTATGGCTTACTTTATAGCCGCATTCTTGCAGAAAATAGTCTCTAGTCCCTTAATTAGGCTTACCGATACTATGAAAGAGATTACAGATTCAAGACAATATAATCATAGAATAACAGAAAAACGACACGATGAGATAGGAACTTTAATGGAGAGTTTTAACAATTTATTAAGTCAAATACATAATACTAACAAAGCTTTAGTTCTAGCAAAAGAAAATGCAGAAAACTCTGCGAAAATAAAAGAAGAATTCTTGGCAAATATGAGTCATGAGATTAGAACTCCAATGAATGGAATTATTGGAATGAAAGATCTTCTGGAGAAAACGAAACTTGACGAAGAGCAGCAATCCTTATTAAATAATATTAATATCTCAGCAGAAAACTTATTGGTTATTATTAATGATATTTTAGATTATTCGAAAATAGAAGCTGGAAAGATGAGTATAGAATCAGTTCGTTTTGATTTACATAAAGTATTTATTAATTTGAACGAGATTTTTAAAGATAAAGCCGAAGAGTTGGATTTACAGTTACTGTTTGAGATAGATAAAAATGTACCTAATTATGTGATTGGAGATAAGGTTCGGTTGAGCCAAATATTAATAAACCTAATTGGTAATGCTATAAAGTTTACAAAGGAAGGAAGTATCAAGGTCCTAGCTTATCTCGAAAAAGAAAATAACCATACTAACAGCATTGGTTTTGAGGTGATTGATACAGGAATAGGAATTCCTTCTGAAAAGATAAACACTATTTTCCAAAGTTTTAATCAAGCAAAAGCGAGTACGACTCGAGAATACGGAGGAACAGGATTAGGGTTAACTATATCCAAACAACTAGTAGAATTACAAGGAGGATCTATAAATGTGAAAAGTAAGGAAGGGGAAGGTAGCCGTTTTCTATTTAATATTATTTTTAAGAAAGCAGAAACTCAGAAACATTTAAAAGAAACAAAAAAAGATGATAAGGATATTAAATATTCTTATAATAGGGAAATTAAGATATTGGTTGCCGAAGACAATAAGATTAATCAAATATTAATTAGAAAAGTATTAGAAAAAAATAATTTTAATGCTACAATTGCTGAAGATGGCTCCATTGCAATAAAGAAATTAGAAGAGAATACTTATGATATATTATTATTAGATTTGCATATGCCAGTATTAGATGGATATGAAACAGCCAAACAAATTAGAGCTTCTGATACTTCTTACACCAATATTCCTATCATTGCTCTTACGGCTGCGGCCATTGTAGACGAGCAAAAGAAGTGTATGGATTTAGGTATGAATGAATACATTACAAAGCCTTTTAAACAAAAAGAATTATTTGAAACAATAGATAAATATATAATAGAATGACAGAATTAGATTTAACTTACCTAGAATCGGTAACCGATGGAGACAATGAACTAATACAAGATTTATTGGAGATTTTTTTTAGTCAAGTGCCTGAATATAACGAAGAATTTAAGGTAGCTTTTGAAAATAAGGATTCAGAAACATTAGGTAGAATAGCTCATAAAGCAAAATCATCAATTGCAATAATGGGTCTTAATGATTTAGCTACTCAACTCAGTAAATTTGAGGCAGAAGCTGGAGCTGGAGTATTTTCTGAAAATTATATGGAATATATTAAATTGTTCGAGACAGAGTGTAACGATGCTATTAGATTGCTTAAAGAAAAATTTGATTTATAAAATAAGAAGTATCTATTCATTAGCAATATTTTTGACGGCTTTAAATAAATCGGAAGCAAATACAAAGTTATTTAGCTCGGGGTTTTTTGTGTTAAAAATCTTGTCTTTGTTTCCTTCCCACCATTTTTGTCCTTTATAAACATACATAATATTTTCTCCTATTTCCATTACAGAGTTCATGTCATGTGTAATGACCATAGTTGTAATATCTAATTCTTTAGTAAGATTTTGAATTAATTTATCAATTACAATTGCAGTTATGGGGTCTAGACCAGAGTTAGGTTCGTCACAAAATAAGTATTTCGGATTTAAAGCAATTGCTCTGGCTATAGCTACTCGTTTTTGCATACCTCCAGAAATTTCCGAAGGGAATAGTTGATTTGCATTTTCAATATTTACATGGCTCAGACAGAAATCAACACGTTTTTGTTTTTCTAGCTTGGTCATTTTAGTAAACATATCTAGAGGATAACGAACATTTTCTTCTACTGTTGACGAGTTAAATAATGCACCACCTTGAAATACCATTCCAATTTCTTGACGAAGTGCCTTTAGTTCCTTAGATTTCATTTTGGTAGTATCACGACCATTGTATAAAATGGCACCACTATCTACCTGATGGAGTCCAACAACAGATTTTAAAAATACAGATTTTCCTGAACCAGATTGGCCAATAACTAAATTGCACATTCCTTTCTTGATAGTGTAACTTATATCATTTAGGACTTTGTTTTCTCCAAAGGTTTTTGATATATTTTTGACCTCAATCATTTATGTTAGCATTAATTGTGTGATAAATAAATTGGCAATCAGTATTAGAATAATGCTATAAATAACTCCTTGAGTACCAGCTTTACCAACTTCTAGAGAACCACCTTTAGCATGGAACCCATGGTAAGAGGATACCATGGTAATAATCATGGCAAAGATTACTGATTTGATGAGTGAGTAAAAAACACGATAAGCAGAAAAGTCCAATTGTAAACCCGCTAAATAATCCTGAACACTCAAGTTGTCGATAGTTATTGTTGAAGCGAGACCTCCTAGAATACCAATGGTCATAGCAATAATTACAAGAAAAGGCATCATAATCATCATGCCAATAATTTTAGGAAGAATGATATGGCCAGCAGAATTAACGCCCATAATTTCCATAGCGTCTAATTGTTCAGTAATACGCATTGTTCCTATCTCCGATGCGATATTAGAACCAATAATTCCTGCTAAGATAACCGCTGTAACAGTGCTGGAAAATTCTAAAATAATAGAATCGCGAGTAGCAAAGCCGATAATTGTTTTTGACACAAATGGATTTTCGAGATTTAGAGCTGTTTGTATTGTTACTACGGCACCCATAAAAAACATAATAATCATGATAATAAGAATAGAACCCACTCCTAATTTATCCATCTCTCGTAGAATGTCTTTAAGTAAGATTCTGAACTTTTCAGGTTTTGCAAAAACTTTTCGTTGAAGCAATCCAAAACGTCCTATGTGGTATAATATTCTCATTTTAAGAAATGTATTATTCTTCTAAGAAATTCTTCCTTTCAGATTATTTAAGAAACTTAATAGTAATTCTTTTTTCTTGTCCTTCACTTTAATAGAAGAAAGATTATCTAGAGCTTTTTGATAGTAAGATAATATTTTTTCTTCAGTTAATACGTCAATTTTTAAGTCTTTATATATTTGGGTCACCTTCATGATTTTTTCTGTTTCTTTCATTTCCCCATTAATAATAGGGTTGATGATAGAAGGTGCTTTTTTAATGGCATTAATTAATAGAAATGTTTTTTTATTTTCAGAAATATCGCCCCCAATACGTTTACCGAAAGTAGATTCGTCGCCAAAAGTATCTAGATAATCATCTTGTAATTGGAAAGCTAAGCCCATATTAATACCAAAATCATAAATATTTTTGGCATCTTCAGTATCGGCTCCACCAATTATTGCTCCTATTTTTAGTGCTGCGGCAAGTAGTACAGCTGTTTTTAGACGAATCATTTCGATGTAATCAGTTTCTTTAACTGCAGTTCGATTCTCAAAATCCATATCGTATTGCTGCCCCTCACAAACTTCCAAAGCAGTCTGGTTAAAAATTTTAAAAATGGGAGATAATAGTTCAGGGCTTAGATTTAGAAAATAATTATAAGATTCAATCATCATAGCATCTCCAGAGAGGATAGCAGTATTCTCGTTCCATTTTTTGTGAACCGTAGCTTGATTTCTTCTAACATCGGCCTTGTCCATTATGTCGTCGTGCAAGAGTGTAAAGTTGTGGAAAGTTTCCAAGCCGATTGCTGGACGTAAAGCATTATCTATTGTGTCGGTATATAAGTTAGCGGCCAATAAACAGAGTAAAGGCCTTATCCGCTTACCGCCAATCGACATGGAGTAAGCAATGGGTTCGTACAAATTAGAAGGTGTTCTACTATTGTATGTACCTTCTAATTCATTACTAATTATGCTAAATAATTGATTGATAGAATACATAACAATAGTTTATTGTAAGCTTTGTTCGAATAATCCATTCTTAATAATTATTTTAAGACCATCTTCGAGTTTTAGTAAACTACGGTTTAGAACGTTAAGCATTTTACTATTATCAGGATTACGTCTTGTCATATCACCTTCGGTTAATGCAGGAAGGTGAATGATTTTGCTTTTTGAATGGCTTAAAGAAATGATAGTTTCTGCCACTTCTTTGATAGGTATTTCAAGATTATTTCCAACATTAACGACCTGATTAATATATTTTTCTTCGTAAGCAATTTTTACAGTGGCAGCAATATTATCTTCAATATAACAAAAAGTACGGGTTTGCATACCTGTTCCGTAGAGTGTAATATCTTGATTGTTTTGGGCTGCAAGTAAGAATTTACTGATTACAAAATCTTTACTTTGGTATTCGCCATAAGTATTAAAAAATCGGAAAATAGTATAATCTAAGCCGTATTCTTGATGAAATGATTTAACAAAAGCTTCACCAACATTTTTGACAACAGCGTAGGGTAAACGGGAGTTTAATGGTGTTGTTTCTTCGTTTTGGGGGAACTCGACAGGTTCTCCATATACTTCCGATGATGAGGAATAAAAGATACGTTTAACACCTGTATTTTTCGATAATTCTAAAATGTTTTTGATGCCTTGAATATCGTCTAAAACACCAATAGGATGTGTAAGTGTTCTGGTAACACCTACCATTGCAGCATAATGAAAAACATAGTCGAATTTATAGCTTGTCATAATAACGGCAATATTATTTCTGTCGTTAACATCGCCTTTAATAAACTTTAATCGCTCATTATTTTGGGGTAACTTGTCTACATGTCCTGTTAGCAAATTATCGACTACTACAATCTTATTTTCAGTATCGCTTAATAATCTTTTTACAAGTGCACTGCCAATAAAACCTGCACCACCAGTTACTAAAATAGTTCTCATTCCTTTTTTGTGTCTTTAGGTTTTATAATTAAATCGTCTAATTCTAAATCTTCTTCTTCGTTAAAAATACTTAAGAGAGGTTCTTTAAAAGCTTTTGTAGTGATTCGTTTTTCTAAAGATAGAAGTATCGATGGTAATAATAGTAAATTTGTAATCATGGCAAAGAATAGGGTGATAGAAACCAAAGTTCCCAAGGCTACTGTTCCTCCAAAATCTGATGCTATGAATATGGAAAATCCAAAAAGCAAAACAATTGAGGTGTAAAACATGCTTACTCCTGTTTCGTTAATGGCTTCGTGAACCGATTTTTTAATATCCCAATTAAATAGTAAAAGTTCTTGCCTGTATTTGGCCAAAAAGTGAATGGTATCGTCTACAGAAATTCCAAATGCAATACTGAAAATTAGTATGGTTGATGGCTTTATTGGGATATTAAAATAGCCCATCAGTCCCGCTGTTAATAGTAGAGGAATTAAGTTAGGAATTAAAGAAACGGCCACCATTCGAGCAGATCTAAACATTAAAGCCATGAAGAAAGCAATCATTATTATTGCTAAAAACAGACTTGTGAAAAGATTGTGAATAAGGAAACTTGTTCCTTTTGTAAAAACAATGCTTGTCCCTGTGATACTTGTGTTAAATTTTTTAGGATTAAACACGCTATCTATAATGCTGTGAACCTCTTTTTGTAGTTCACGCATTTTTGTAGTTCCCAAGTCTTTTACTTTGTAACTGATACGGGTATATTGTTGAGTAGAGTCTATAAAAGAGTGTAAGAAGTTGTTGTTTTTATTACTTTTGCTTTTTGATAAATAGGAGAACACCCAGTTTTTTTCTTGATTACTGGGTAATTTATATTGTGATACCTGATTGTTAAAGAAGGCTTGACGAGCTAATTTAATACCATTTGCCATTGATATTGGTTTAGATAATTCGTCAAATGATTTTAATTTATTTTGCAGCTTATCAATTTTTTTAAGAGTACTTAATTTCTGAGCGCCTTTTTTCTTCTTAGTATCAATAACAATTTCGAAAGGCATTAAGCCTCCAAAATTATGTTCGAAGAATTTTAAATCTACGTATATCGGATCGTCTTTGGGAATATCATCGACCATATATCCTGTAGTTTTTATCTCGGTGATTCCGTAAATCCCGATAATTATCATTAAGCCTGTCGAAGCATAAACCCAACCCCTATGCTGCTCGGTTATCGACATGATTAACTGAATAAATTTTTTAACGGTCTTTCCTTCTAAGTGCTTGGTGTGATTGGATTTTGGAGGAGGTAGAAAACTATAAATTGTTGGGATAATAAGTAGTGAAAGCACAAAAATTCCTAATACATTTATCGAAGCAACAATACCAAATTCTTTAAGAATATCGCTACTTGTGAGAATAAATGTACCAAAACCAGCAGCTGTGGTTAGGTTGGTTAAAAAGATAGCACTACCTGTTTTTTGGATAACTCTTTGTAAAGCCTTAATTTTATTCCCGTGAATGGAGAATTCTTGTAGGTATTTATTTATTAAAAATATACTATTTGGTACGCCAATAACAATGAGTAGTGGCGGTAGCATTCCTGTAAGAACAGTAATTTCGTAACCAAATAAAGAAACGGTTGCAAAAGTCCATACTACAGCAATGGCAACAATGGTTATAGAGACTATTACTGCTTTGTACGAACGGAATAGTAGATATAAAACAATTACAACAACTAAACCCGCAAGAATAAGAAATAAACTAAGTTCTTTCTTTATCTTCTTAGAAATTTCTGTTCGAATATAAGGGAGACCAGAATAATGAACTTCTAATTGAGTATCAGAACCAAATTTTTTGATGTGATTATGAATGTTTTCAACAATACTAATACGCTTTGGAGTATTTAATAAATGTTTATCAATAGCAATAGTAATAGCGTAAATATGTAGGGAGTCGTTGTAGATTAGACCATTATAAATAGGGTAATTTAATAAAACTTGATGCAGGCTGTCCAAATCTTCTTGAGAGCTAATATGTTCGGGAAAGATTTTTTGAATATCAAAATTCTTATCTTTTTTATTCTTCTCAAGATAAATTAATTCTGTTACAGATGTAATATTTTTAACTCCCTCTATTTCTTTAAGACCTGAAATTAATAATCGCCATTTTTGGTAATGTTCTAATTTAAAAAAGTTTTTATCTTTTACAGCAACAGCAAAAATATTGGCTTCTTCGCCAAAAATTTCTTTAAATTTAATATGTTCAATAAAGGTTGAATCGTCTTGGGGTAGCATTTGAGCCAACGAATAAGACATACGTGCATCTTTTGCATGATACCCCATAAAGGCGGTTAACACTAAGATTAGTCCTAAAATTAGTATTCTATAACGTAATATTGTTCCTGCAATTTTTGTCCACATAATGAACTTGTAAAGTTAAGCATTATCTCTATGATTACTGCCGAGATTGTCTTAATATTTCTTTATGTATTAATTATCTTTCAAGTTCCATGGGGCAGAATAATCATGAGATAAATAATAATTAATCGAAATTATATATCATTTATACCACTCTTGTGTAGACATAAGTTAAGTTGCATTTACTATTGCCTTAATTCCATAGGCTTAATAACTAATTATTTAGTATCTTTAGACTTTATAAAACCTTAACTTATTCTAATGTTTTAAGCAAAGAATAATTTTTTATGAAAATATTATATATTTTAGTATTACTCTTATTGTTTTCTATCACTACGTTCCCTGTTAATATAGATAGTTATTTTAACTGTTGCATATAGTTTTTAATATATAATGTAACTTTGTATTATGAAAATAAAAATAATTAGTCTTATACTTTTATTATTATCGTTAACATCTGTTCTAGCAAATACTAATCAGCTTCTTCCGTTTACGAAAGCTGATAGCTTAAAGTCTCAGCTAGAATTAACTCCCGATTCATTAAAGATTGATTTGCTTCAGAATATTTATTTGGAATATTATTTTCAGGAAGATTTTTTAAATTCTATAATCTATGCAAATAAGTTGCTAAACAAAACTGCATTAATTTCAGATTCGTTAGTAAAAGAAAATAAAGTGTCTTTTGCATATCAAATTCTTGGGAAGTCTTATTATTCGATGAATTTATTATCAACAGCTTTAGAGTATTCTTCAAAGGCTTTAATTATTAATAAACGAAGTAATAATATACCCGAGATTATAGTTACACTATTAGATATGGGTAATATTTATTCTGATTTAGGAAATGATAGGTTTGCAAGAAAATATTATGATGAAGTAATCGTATATTGTAAAAAAGTGGAAGATGAATACAGTATGTCGTTGGCTTATAATAATATAGGTATATTGCAGAGTAATGTTTTGAATTACGATTCGGCATTATATTACTATAAAAAATCGTTGAAGATTAAGAAAGAAATAAATGGATTTGGTGATGTTATCACTTATAGTAATATAAGTGATAATTATCGGGATATGAATATGTTAGATTCATCAAGAAAATATTTAGGGTTGGCTATGTCTTTAATTAATAATAAAGAATCGTTCTTAATGCAAGCGGTAAATTACCATAATTACGCTTTAATTTATTTGAAAGAAAATCAATTGGAAAAAGCACGAGCGTATATTTTCAAATCATTAAAAATAACAATTCCAAAAAAGTTTAACTCTCAGATTCTTGATTCGTATAAGGTGCTCTCCGAGATTTATGAAAAACAAAATAATTTTATAGAAGCTCTTAAATATCATAAAAAATATGCCAAGCTGAATGATAGTCTCAAAACGGCTAATCAAAATGTACAGATTTCGCTTGTAGAACTTTTATTTGTTTCTGAAAATCAACAATTAAAGATCGATAAGTTAAAGGTTGAAGATGAATTAAAAAACGTCAAAATTATAGGATTTCAGAATAAACAAATCGTACTAATAATAGGTTTAATATTACTTCTGCTTATTGCTATAATATTTTTTATTCAGAAGAGTAGAATTAAACAGGCTTATCGTAGAATCGTGGATGAGAATGTGAAAATGTCTGATCTAAGATTAGAAATCAAAGCACTTAAGAAACTTCAACAAAAGACTAAATCTTCTGTCTCTCAGGGAACTAGTCAAATAAAATTAGACGATGTAAAATATTCAGATTCATCTCTTAGCGATGAGCAAAAAAGAAGTATTGCCGATAAAATTACAAAAGCGATTGACGAGGATAAATTATTCTTAGATGAAGATTTTAGATTAGACAGTTTAGTTACCGAAATAGAAGTGAATAAAACATATATTTCACAAGTATTAAATGAGATATTAGATACGACTTTCTCTGAAATTGTTAATCTATATAGAATTGAAGAGGCTAAGAGCTTATTAATTGATGATGAAAATAAGAACTTGACTATAGAAGCAATAGCCCAAAAAGCTGGTTTCAAATCATCATCAACCTTTAATAGAGTTTTTAAGAACGAAACGGGCGTAACACCTTCATTCTTTCTTAAAAATGTTAGAAAGAAGTAAAAGTTTAGATTTTGAAGATTTATGTTTGAATTTGTTGTCAATAGTTACTAATCTCCAATTTGCAGTAATGCCTTTTCTGTAATTATTGTGATTCTACTAGCAATCTTCGATATTTTAAGTAAAGCTAATGCTATTTTTGATATGGTATTATATAAGATAAATGCAGCTATTTGGGGTGTTTAGTCGCCTTGTAATTGATATTTCTTAAGCTATATGATTCTAAAAATTCTTAAATAGGTTTTGTTTTAAAGTTTAGAAATAGAGCATTCACAAATGCTTAATAAATTAATTGGGAAAGATATTTATTCGCTTTATTCTCAATTAATTATCTGACTAATACCAAGAAGCAACCTTGCCGTAACTTGCACGTCAAACGAGAGAAATACATATTTTTCTAATTTGATAAACTAAAGTTATGAGTCATTATTCCTTATTATTATTTGCAATAATTTTCACATTGCAATTGACAGCACAAAATGTTAAGCCAGACATTGAATTTCGAACATCGAAACAAGTCGAGAATCAACTTAATATATACTTCGATATTTCTGGTATATCAGATGAAAGCCAAGTTTCTACGATAAGTAATGCGATAGAGCAAAATTCGGAGATAATATCTTGTAGAATTTATATGTCGTCGTACGGTGCTTATAGGTGTGGAGCAATAAGCACTTTGCTTGTAGATGCTGCTGCAATCCGAGAAATCCTTATAGATAATAATGTCGATTACGATATGAAATCTGTTCGGGTAAATAAAAAAGAAATTTTATTAAACACACAAAATAAATAGTTATGAGAACGATACTTATATTCCTGGCAGTGCTTTTCTTTACAGCCATAGGTAATTTATCTTTTGGGCAAGGCAATACTTGTGATGATCCAATAGTTATTACCTCTTTACCATTCGATATGAATAACTTTGATGCGTGTGGTTATGGCAATGACTACAGTAATCCTGATGTTCCTTGTGGAGGATCACATATGAATGGTGATGAGATTGTTTTTTCTTACACATCTACATCCAACGAAGACTTGTTTATGTCTTATCAAGTAAGTGGTACTTGGGATTCTGGTATATTTGTTATGGATGGTTGTCCTTTTTCTTCTGCAAACTGTGTGTATGTTGCTACCGACCCTGATTTAGATAATGATATTCAGGTTTGTGATTTAAGCTTAAATGCAGGTCAGACTTATTATTTTATTTTTTCTTTCGATGACGATGATGATTGGTATCATTGTAATGATTATACCTACGATTTTCATTTAGAACTAATAGACCCAATGGCCACACCGACTGTTCAAGATTGTTTGGGGGCGATTCCTGTATGTCAAGACCAATATCAAGAAACTGATTCATATGTAGGAACAGGAAATGTACATTGCGAAGTTAATAATAGCACGACTTGTATAGATTGGGGAGCTTTAAATTATGTTTGGTACACCTTTACAGTTCAAACTTCTGGTCAATTGAGCTTTGATATTACTCCAAATAATAGTAACGATGATTACGATTGGGTTTTGTATGATTTAAACAATTATACTTGTGAAGAATTATACGATGCCCCAACTTCTGATCTTAAATGTAATTTTGACGGGCTGGATAATACAAATAACCCTAATTCTTTAACAGGAATGTGTTCTGGATGTAATGACAATAATGGTTATGAAAACTCAATTAATGTAACGGTAGGGCAGACCTTTGCCTTAATGGTGAATAATTTTTCATCTTCACAACATGGATATTTGTTAGATTTTGCAGCCTCAACAGCTGTGATTTATGATAATACACCTCCAGAGTTTGAATCTGTAGAAGCTATTTTTTGTGGCGATGGTCAGTTAACGTTTACAATGAGCGAGAATGTGTTATGTAATACAGCTGATGTTTCAAGCATAACACTTACAGGTCCTGGTGGACCTTATACGCTTACTAATATTTATAATCCAAATTGTGCAGCAGGAGGAGAATATGGTGATGTATTTACTGTTGATGTTAGTCCAGCGCTTACAACTAGTGGCAATTTTACACTAGACTTGTCAGGAACCTTTTCCGACTTTTGTGGAAATGTAGCAGTACCATCGTCTTTCGATTTTACAATAGAGAACATTATATTAACGACTACAATCATAGATATAAATGATTGCAATACTCTTTGCGATGGAAGTATTTCTGTAGATAATGCAACAGGAGGGACTGCTCCATATACTTATTCGTGGTCGCACGATGGCGGCTTATCGAGCTCAACAGCACCCAATTTATGCGAAGATACATATACGGTTACCGTCTCTGATGTAGCTGGTTGTAGTGCAGTGTTCGAAACCCCAATTGTAATTGTAGCTAATTGTGGTCCTTCCATTACATTGGCTGCTAACCCGATAACCATTTGTGAGGGAGAAAGTTCAGTTCTAACTCAAACCTCCACAAATGGAACTCCTGGATATACTTATGTTTGGGATAATGCTTTAACAGGAACAGGGCCACATACCGTTTCGCCAACAACTACAACAACATACCATGTAACTGTTACCGACAGTAATGGTGATACCGACGATGCGCAGATAACAATAACTGTAAACCCAGCTAACTCAGTATTAGCATCGACTTCGGTTGCTGCAATTTGCCCTCCAGAAATAGCAAGTTTAACAGCAGTTGGTTCAGGTGGTGACGGAAGTTATACTTTTGATTGGAGCCCTGCTTCTAGCTTAGATGATGCAACTGATAATGCAAACCCAGTAGCGAGTCCAAGTACTTTGAATACAAGTGTTACTTATATAGTTACGTTAACTGATGGTAATGGATGCACATCGACTAATACAGTTGATGTATATATTGGTTGTAATCCAGAACCAGTATTAAGTTCTAGTAATATTGAAATTTGTGAAGGAGAAAGTACAACAATCGATATTTCTGTGAGTGGAGGATTAACGCCTTATGTTACACCATATACATGGGATAACGGATTAACAGGAACAGTCTCTCAAACCGTATCACCAACAAGTACAACAACTTATTGTGTTACAGTAACTGATGCTAATGGAGCAACAGGTACAGATTGTATAACTATAACAGTAAATCCAGCTAACTCAGTAACAGCAACGACGTCTATAACAGTTATTTGCCCACCAGAAACAGCAAGCTTAACAGCAGTTGGTTCAGGTGGCGATGGTAATTTTACTTACGATTGGAGTCCAGCAGCTACATTAGACGATGCTTCAGATAATGCCAATCCTGTAGCCGATCCTAATACAATAAATACAAATTTCACCTATACAGTTACACTTACCGATGGTAATGGCTGTACTTCTACAAATTCAGTCGATGTATATGTTTCTTGTAATCCAGAGCCAACATTAACAAGCTCTAGTAGCGAAATTTGTTTAGGCGAATCAGCAACAATCGATATTGCTGTAGCCGGAGGGTTAACCCCTTATGTTAATCCATACACATGGGACAATGGATTAACAGGGGCAGGTTCTCAAATTGTATCACCAACAGTTACCACAACTTATTGTGTTACTGTAACCGATGCTAATGGAGCAACAGGTAACGATTGTGTAACGATTGTTGTAAATCCAGTTCCTGTAGCGAGTGCAGGGGCAGATGTAACTATTTGTGAGGGCGAAAGCACCATTCTTTCGGCAAGTGGAGGAACAAGCTACGATTGGAGTATTCCTGCTAGTGGGCAAACACAAACTGTATCACCTACAAATACAACTATTTATACAGTTACTGTAACCGATAATACGGCTGCACAGTGTAGTTCTACGAGTGATGTAACAGTTACAGTAAATCCAATTCCTGTAGCTAATGTAGGAGCAGATATTGATATTTGTTTAGGAGAATCGGCAAGCATTACAGCAAGTGGAGGCTCGTCTTATCTATGGAATACCAATGAAACGACAGCCAATATTAATGTTAGTCCAACACAAGCAACAACTTATACAGTTACAGTAAGTGATTTAGGATGCTCAAGTACCGACGAAATGAATGTAATAATTCATGGTGTGCCAAGCATAGATGCAGGACTAGACCAAGATGTTTGTTCAGGAGATGATGCTACATTATTGGCAATAGGTAGTGGTAGCTTTGTGTGGAGTGATGGTTTGGGCAATTCGCAGCAAGTTGTTGCTAGTCCAAGTTCAACGACAACATATTTTGTTACTTTAACAGATACATATGGCTGTACAGCGAGTGATAATGTTACTGTAAATGTTTATAGTGTACAAAATATTCAAGTTACGCCAGATGATGCTGCAATTTGTAATGGAGATGCTGTTACATTTACAGCATCAGGAGTAGATAGTTATCAATGGTATCCAGCAACAGGATTGTCATCTTCTGTTGGAGCGTCTGTTTTAGCTAATCCTACAGTATCTACAGAATATACAGTAACAGGAATTTATGGTCCTGGTTGTATGGTTTCTGCCAGTGTAATGGTTAATGTAGATAATGTTGTTGTTGAAATTAGTGGACCAGCAAATGCTTGTATAGGCGATGAAATAACACTAAGCTCAGCGGTGACAGATGGTGTAGATCCTTATACCTATTTATGGACAGAAACAGGAGAAACAAGTTCGGAAATTACAACTGTAGTAAAAGAAACACAATTGTTTACAGTAAATGTAGTCGATAATTTAAACTGTACAGCAACAGCTACAATAAACGTTCATGTGTATGATAGTTTGCATATTCAAGTAAATTCAAACACAGATTATGTTTGCCCTGGAGATACAATCTTAACTAGTGCAAGTATATATGGAGGAACTGGTTCTCCTTATACATTGTCTTTGGATGGAGATTATATTCAATCGATAAATAAAATTAGGGTTTTAGAAGATCACGATTATATTTTTGTAGTGTCGGATGGCTGTATGTCGGTTACAGATACACTTAGATTAAATACTTACACGCTCCCGTCTGTAGATTTTATTGCCAATAAGTATGCCTTGTGTGAAGGGGAAAGTGTTAAGTTTAATTCGATAGTTCAGCCGAGTAATTTGGTTAAGTCTTATTTCTGGAATTTTGGAAGTAATGACAATAATAATCTTTCTTTTTCGGAAAACCCCGAGCATGTGTTTGATAATCAAGGGTTAAATGACGTGTCACTTAGAGTAATAACAATAGACGGCTGTGTAATCGATTCTTTAAAACGTAAATATATTCGTGTCGATCCAAGACCATCTACAAACTTTAAAGTCGAACCTGAAATTACGTCAATATTAAAACCTGAGGTGTATTTAAATAATTTAACAGAGGGTGCAGACTCGTTCTATTGGAATTTTGGAAATAATAATGACGAATCTAATATCGAAAATCCGTTATACAAATACAATAGTGTGGGTAATTATGAGATTATGTTGGTTGCAACAACTCAATTTGGTTGTAAAGATACTGTTTATCGATTTGTGAGAATAGAGCCAGAAATTAGGCTATGGATGCCAACTGCTTTTACACCAGACCGCGATGGCTTGAACGATACTTTTGGACCTAAAGGCACAAATATTATTGATAAGGCTTACCAAATGTTAGTATATGACCGTTGGGGAGAGAAAATATTTGAAAGTAAAGAATTGGATTTGGGTTGGGATGGCAAAGCAAAGAATGGCGACTATGTAAGCCCAGGAGTATATCCATACTATATAAAATACAAAGATATTTATAATATTTCTCATGAGATTAGTGGTGTCGTAAATGTAATTTGGTAGATACATAAAGAGGCAAATTGCTAGAAAGATAAAAAGAGTCTTTAAGTTGTTTTAACCCAATTGGGTTAATAAATAAAATCTTAGTAGTGTATTTTGCGTGGCATTGGTGATGAATTTCTCACTAATGCCACATTTTATATCAGGATTTTCAGTTCTTTATCTTTTTGCATTTATCTTGTTCTTAGTTGTATACATATTTCGCCCGATTAATTTTATGGACTGTATGATTTTTGAAAATGTCATAAATCAAAACTAGAAATTTATGAAAAATCCATTTATCCTTATTGATGTTCCATAAAGTAGGAAAACGTATGTATTTTGTCATAATTAAAATAGAAAACGATATAATTACAAAGAAAATGATGCTTAAATAGTATCTTATAAACTATAAATATCTAAGTCATGAAAACAATAAATATTTTTATCTTTTTAATAGCAACGCTAACAGTATCAGCACAAAATTATTATGTTAGTCCCACTGGTGATAATAGTAATTCAGGAACATCAATATCTGAACCATTTTTAACAATTCAAGAAGCAATAGATAACGCTGTTGCAGGTTCATCGATATACGTAATGGCAGGAATATATAGTATAACCGAACCTCTTTGGCTAGACGGAATACACGGAACAAGTGGAAATGCTATAACAATAACAAATTATCAAAATGACATTGCTATAATAAATGGTTTAAGTTTGAGTGGAGGCGAAGTAGATTTGTTTTTTATTGAGAACACCAGTTTTGTAACAATAAATGGGTTAATTCTCGAAAATAATTAAAGAAATAATGCTTCGGGTTTTCTAATATTAGGAAATTGTCAAGACATATCTATTATTAATAACGAAATTCGTAATATAAATTTCAGCACTAATGCTAACGATAATGCTACTACCAACGATAATGCTTACCCATTAATTGTTTATGCTAATAATGGTGTAAATGCAAATATTAATATTTTAATTTCAGGCAATATAATTCACGATTGTAGAACCGGTTGGAGCGAAGGATTGGCAATAAATGGAAATGTAGATGGTTTTGAAATTAGCAATAACGAAGTATATAATATTGCAAATATAGGTATCGATGCTATTGGTTACGAAGGCACAGCAAGCAGTAATGATTATGCCCGAAATGGAGTCATTAAAAACAATATTGTTCACGATTGCCCTTCGCCTTACGCCGATTGTGCAGGAATATATGTAGATGGAGCAAGAGATCTAGTAATTGAGAATAATTTATGTTACAATAATCAATATGGAATTGAAATAGGTAACGAACATGCAGGAACCACAACACAAGATATAATTGTTAGAAATAATATAATTTATAACAACACACTTGTAGGTTTAAAAATTGGAGGTTACGAAGGTGATGTAACAAATTGTAAAGTAACAGGAAATACTTGTTATGCCAACAACACTGCTAACGAGTGGCGTGGAGAGCTAGAGCTTTCAGAGAAACTAACAAACTCTACATTTGAGAATAATATTTTTTATGCTAATAATAGCGACGGAGTTATTGTTGTAGCAGAAGGAGCAAGTTCAGAACCCTCAGGCTTAACATTAAATTATAACATTTTTTATCAAATAAATGGAGCAAGTAGCGATAATTTCGATTGGTTTTAATCTGGATATAATTTATCTGAATTTCAAGCAAATACAGGACATGCAGCTAATTCATATTTTGTTGATGTAAATAATTTCGATTTTCATTTGCAGGCAAATTCTCCTGCAATAAATGCAGGTAATCCTAATTATATTGTTGGTGCAAACGAAACTGAATTCGATGGTGCTAATAGAATATATAATAGTATTGTTGATTGTGGAGCGTATGAATACTCAGGAACAACATCGTTGAGTATTAATAATGATAATCAAACTATTTTAGTTTATCCAAATCCAGCAAATGCCTATGTGCAAATACAATCAGTTAAATATGCAATTCAAAATATTCAGGTTTTAGATATATCAGGGGAAATTATTGCACAGTATCAAGAAATAGAAAATAATACATTCTTTAAAATAAATACTTCAACTCTAAAAAATGGTATATATTTTATTAAAATTAAAACAAACGGTATGTTCTTTAATAAAAGAATAATAATAGATTAAATTTTTCTTGGATACTATTCTAAAAACTGTATAAACTAAAAATCTACTGGTTCGATAACTAAAATACTCAGTCTATTTGAAAATATAGTCATAGATTGATTTAAAATAATACCCCAATTCCGAACGGGCATAGTCCATCTTAAGGTTTAACTAAATA
>JAMOQL010000278.1 GCA_027064025.1 Bacteroidales bacterium | reverse complement strand
CATCAACTGCAAATAATCAATAATAATAATATCCAAATTTGCTTTGGCCTTTAATCTTCTACATTTTGCACTTAAATCAAAAATAGATAATGAGGGGGAGTCGTCAATAAAAATTGGTGCTTGGTATAATTTCTGCACCTTGTCTTCTAATACCTGCCACTCTTTATCGTTAAGCTTTCCAGACTTTATTGTAATATGATCGATTTCTGTTTCGCTTACTATCAAACGATTGACCAATTGAACCGAGGGCATTTCTAGTGAGAAAAAAGCAACTGACATATTATGATCTACAGCCATATTTCTTGCCATACTCAAAGTGAAGGCCGTTTTACCCATAGATGGTCGTGCGGCTACAATAACCAAATCTCCCTTTTGCCATCCTTGAGTAATTTTATCGATACTAGGAAAACCTGAGGGGACTCCATTAAACTCTTTAGTTTTTGCTTCTTGAATTAATTCTATGGCTTCATCTAATATCTGAGGTATAGGAAGAATCTCTTTTTTTATTGTTCCTGATGAGATACTAAATAGCTCTGCCTCGGAATGATCTAGTAATTGATAAACATCTTGTGTATTATCATAGGCTTGTCGCTGAATATCGGAAGTAACTCTAATTAATTCTCTTTGAATAAATTTCTGTGCAATAATTCTAGCATGGAAATCGATATGAGCTGCCGAAGCAATTTTATTCGATAGTTGAGCAATATATCCTGCTCCACCAATTTCTGCAATTTCGTTCCTATTACGCAATTCTTGTGTAACCGTAAGCATATCTATAGATTCACCAGACTCGGCAATATCTTTTATTACAGCATAAATTTTCTGATGTGCAGGTTTATAAAATGCTTCTGGTTTCAAAATATCTAATACAACTTCTATAGCATCTTTTTCAAGCATCAAGGCCCCTAGAATAGCTTCTTCTATATCTATTGCTGAGGGCTGAGTTCTTCCTACGGCAATATTTAAATCTTGTGTTGTTTGCTGTTTCTGTCGTTCTAAAGCCATATTATTATATTTAAAATTTGTGGAAAAAGATGTTCTTAACTAGATACAAAACATCAATAATATGCTCTATTTCCAAAATTTGATATCTTTCTTTATATTCACAAAAATAAAATTCTTATCTTTAAGTGATGCTAGAAATAAACAGTCTTTTTAAACATAAGTTGCTAACAATTGTTAGTTTGTTAATACTAATAACATTAGGGGCTTGCCAAAAGAAAGATGACTTAGCTCCAAGCGTATCTATCCAAATACCCTCTGGCGGAAGTTATTCTGCTATGGACACCTTATATATTAAAGCACAGATTACTGATAATGTGAATATTAATAGAATTAGTATTAAAATAATCGATCAAAATAATCAGCAAATTTGTCCGTCTTATAATTTCTTTCCTAACCGATCATCATTCCTTTTAGAGAGTTCGTTTATCATCAATAATTTATATTTATCTAGCGGAAGCTATTTTCTTATAATCGAAGCTTATGATGGTACTAACATTGGGAAATCATATATCCCTATTCAAATTGGTGCTATTTCTAAGAAATTAGAAGATATATTAATTGTTGAAAGATATACTAATCATACAGAAATCTATTCTATTTTAAACGGGAAAACTTTACTTAAGGATTTCCCTTTCTCCTATCAAGATTTTATTTATAATCCTTATGCTAAGCAATATCAATTACTCACTAGTAATGGTGATTTAATCGCATTTAACAAATCAAATTTTGATGAAGAATGGTGTGTTTCTGGTTTAAAAGATCCTGCTAGAAATTATTATGGTAAGTTGTTTTATAAAGATCAGCATACTTATGTCAGTAGTTATTTGGGTGAAATAAGATCTTATGATGAAAAAGGTAATCTAGGTATCCAAGCCAATACAGTGGATACGAAAGGCCAGATTAGTAATTATTTTTTTAATCAAGATAAAATTATGGCTATAAAGAAACCTTACGTCAATTATCAAGATAAAATTGAAGAATTAAACAAAATAACAGGGGCGTCTATCTATACCTACGACTTACAATTTTCGCCTGAGAGCATCTTGTTTGTTGATGATGAATTATGTGTTGTTTTTGGAAATAGAGACCAAGTTGCTCAAGCCTGTTCTCTTTCAACATTGTACCATGTCATACATCCTTTTGGAGATTTTCAAGACCGGGAACTGAGTGATGCTATTCAATATTCTGAATACTATTATATTTTGTCGTTAAACCACGAAATTATTGAATATGAATTAGATAATTCATACGAGCGTATCTTGGAAACAACAAATACAAATGTTCATTTTTTTAAGGAAGATTTGTATGAGAAAACCTACTACATAGATAATAATGAAATATTAGCTTTACGTTATCCTGCAGCAGGATCACAAGTATTTTTTCAGAACGACAAAACTATAGATGATCTAATTTTTGTATACAATAAATAATCTAGGATTCCATTTTATCGAGAATTTTACTCACATCTTCTTCAGTCCTTTTAAGCTTATCTTTACAGAAAGATATTAACTCAGAAGCTCGCTTAACCTGATTAGATAAGTGATCAATTTCTAGTTCATTGTTCTCCATTTTCGAAAGAATTGTTTCTAATTCTTCTATTGCCTGCTGATAGGTAAGTGTTTTCTTAGCCATAAATCTTTTATACCTTTATTCCAATAACAATAACATCGTCAATTTGTTCAAGTTCTCCTCTCCATTCTTCAAAGTAATCATTAAGAATCTGAGCTTGCTCGTCCATTGGTTTATCTGTATTTGTTAACAATAAATTTTTGAATGGTTTATACTTCAGCTTTTTACCTTTAGGACCACCAAATTGGTCGGCGTATCCATCGGAGAACATATATATTTGGTCGCCATCCAAAAGTTGTATTTCTACAGTAGCAAAATCAACCAATTCTTTTTTGTAAATCCCAATTGGCATTTTGTCTCCTTTTATTTCGTAGAGGGTATGAGTTTCTCCTTCTACCACTTTATCTGCAATTTCTACCGCTTTATTTTCTTTTGGTCTGATAATATATAGCGGATTATTAGCCCCTGAATACTGAACCTTTTTGGTTTCGTAATTATAAGCCACCAAAGCAATATCCATTCCATCTTGTGCCTCACCTTCTTTACCTGTTTGATGTAAAGATGTAATTACAGATTGTCTTAGATTATCTAGAACATGTCCTGAAGTAAGAACTGTAGATTTATTTACAATTTCATTTAAAAAGGCAACCCCCAACATCGACATAAATGCTCCTGGAACGCCATGACCTGTACAATCGGCTGCCGTAGCGATAAATAATTTTGATTTCTTAAGGTGTTTCATCCAATAAAAATCTCCAGAAACAATATCTTTAGGTTTAAAAAGTATAAATCTGTCCGAAATCTTTTTTTTAATATCCTCGACTTGAGGTAAAATTGCTTTCTGTATTCGTTCGGCATAGTGTATACTATCAGAAACCTCTCTATGTATTTCTTCTATATGGTCTTTTTGGTCTTGAATCTCGTCTCTTTGAGCAGAGATTTCTTCATTTTGCTGATAAAGTTCTCCGTTGGCTTGTTCGATAATTGCTTTTTGTTCTGATAAAGAAATATTAGCTTTTCGAATTTGTTTGAACTGTCGATAAACTACAAATGAGAAAATTATTATTATTACAAAAACACCTGAAAATCCGTAAATAATAAGCATTTGCTGTTTCGATTTCAACTGTTGCTTTTCATTTTCTTGATTTGCAATTTCGAGTGCCGCTTCCTTCTGATTGGTTTCATATTTAGTCTGTAATTCACTAACAATTCTTAAATTATCTTCAGAATAAACTTCATCTTTAATTTTAGTATATTTTCTGTTAAAGTATAATGCTTTGCTATAATTTCTTAACGAATCGTAAGCCTCTGAAAAGGATCTGTAAATAATTGGAAGTTCTCTTTTTATATCATTCTTTAAAGCTGTTTTCTCAGCATACTGCAAATTATATAATGCTTTCTGATAGTTTCGTAGATTGGTATAACTCATTCCTAAATAGGTATAAGTTACCGTCAATTGATAAGGGTCTTCGGTTTGTTTCGCAAGCTCTAAAGCTTTTTTAAATTTCACTAACGATTTCTCGAATTCTTCTTGATTATTATAAATTGCACCCAAACCAATATAAGAAGCTGCCACCCCTCTAAGGTCTCCTACTTTTTCTTTGTTAATTGCACATTGCTCATTATAGATAATTGCTTGTTTGTAATAACTTTTTATTACTTTCGAATAGAGCACGCTGTCTTTTGGATTTTCTCTAATTAACTCGCTATATTTATCTGCCTTTGCACTATAAATATTGGCTATATTACTTTGTGCATCAGCGCTATTCCAAGGGTCGTTTATTTCTTGATCGATAGTTAAAGCTTTTTGAAAAAAGTTATCAGCCTGATTAAGCAGAACGGTATCTTTCTCCTTTGCTAAATTCTGGTAAATTAAGCCAATATTATTATAGCTACTTGCCACTCCAATTCTAAAATTGGCTTTCTGAAACATCTTTAGCGCATTTTGGAATGACTGAATAGCCTCTTCATTTTTTTCCCACTTATTATATACATTTCCCAATGCATTATAAGAAATTCCAGCACCTTTATCTTTTCCAAGAGCTAATTTATATTTTAAAGCCATATTCAAATTCTCAACAGCTTTACTGTACAAACTCTTATCTAAATATAAACTTCCTAGATTATTATATACTTTAGAAATTCCAATACTATCGGATATTTTTAGTCTAATATCTAAGGATTTTTTTAATAATATAAGAGCCGTATCTAATGACGATTTCTTTTTATAATAATATCCAATATAGTTATAATAAGCTCCTAAAGAAGTGTCATTTTTATGTTTGACCGCTTCTGTATACGCCTGATCTAAATATGTTTTGGCAAGTTCTATATCCTTACGTTTTAGTTTTTTATACAACAGATTGTAGGCTTCACTTCTATCAATAGATACGTTCTCAATAACTTGCTTAAGACTATCTATTTCAGTCGTTTGCGAAAAACTAAAATTTGCTAAAAGTAATAATATTATTAGTATGGATATTTGTTTCATTCAATTGCATTTTACAATTATCAAATATATACAATTTGCACCTAAAAACAGAAAAGAGTTATACCGAATTACTAACATTACAAATAAGAAGCAACCCCTCCTAAAAGTTTGTCATTAAGCTTAATACCAATTTTAAAATTAAGCATATAATTATTTATCCCCAGATGGTTTTCTCGTAATAAAACAAGATCATAATCATAATTAAATCCTAAACTACAGAAAAAGTTTTTATTATTATAACCTAAGGCACTTCTCAATTCAAAATATGGAGAAACTCTATGTCGCACCTCGTTATTATCCAAGATATTATAATTATACGATGCTCCTAACAAAGAAAATACAGAAAAGTAAAACTTTTTATATACTATACTTGTTGACAGGCCCAGCATTAATTTTACAGAATAAATCTGAATGTTTCTTTGCACATCGGCAACCTCAATAGGTTGGTTTTCTGACAAATCCAAATGGCCCCAAAAAGAATAATAATTAACACCAACACCAGTGATAAATGAGATTGAGGATTTTTTTTGGTAATTATAATTCTTGAAATTGGCATCAAAGTTATATTTATCAGAAGCAATATAATAACCTATTATAGAAACTTGTTTAATCTCAACTCCCTTATTGATTTTCAGGTTTACTATCGTAGTATCATTATCATAAGTTATGTTTTCCTGCTGTACTCCCTGGTAATCTTTTAATTTTAACTCGCCATAAAATTTCTTAATAGAATATCCTCCTGCAAAGCTAAAGGCTTTAAACATTTTTAATTGTGGAATATTTGAATAGGGTAATCTAAACGTCAAGGTAATTCCTATCCTATAAAATGACAAGCCAAGTCCAACATAGATATTATTCTGGGTATTGAAACTAGCATCTGTTTTTTCTGAATTGTTTAAAGATTTATCGATATTTAAACGATAACTATTACTATAAAATTCGGCTAATGGATAAGCTGTAAATTGATTTTTTGTTACGTGCACGTAAGTAGAGTCAAATTGACTAAAAGCTGAACTTATCAGAATAAAAAAGAGTATTATTAATGCGTTTATTCTCAAAACTTATTTAGACTTTCCTTTTTCTTAATAGCAAATACACTCCAAAAAGAATAAATGGTATACTCAATATTTGTCCCATATCTAATATCATAGTCTGCTCGAAATCGACCTGAACAGCTTTGAAAAATTCTATGACAAATCGTGCAGAAAATAAACCGATAAGAAATACTCCAAAAATAAGTCCAGGCGTCTCACCCATATTCTTTTTGAAATACATCCAAATCAATATTACAAATAAGACCATATAAGACAAACTTTCGTATAACTGAGCTGGATGCCTAGGAGCATCTCCTAAATAATGAATCTCTTTTTCAAAAACAAAAGCCCAAGGCACATTTGTTACACTTCCCACAATTTCGGAGTTCATCAAATTTCCCATTCTAACAAGAGCACCACCAATAGCAACTACAATAACAATTCTATCGAGAATCCACATATAAGATTGACCACTTTTTTTACTAAAAAGATATAAAGAAACAAGAATTCCCAAAGCAGCTCCATGACTTGCCAATCCTCCTTTCCAAATCTGCAATACTTCTAATGGATGATTAATGTAATAATCTGGCTGATAAAACAATACATGCCCTAATCTTGCTCCTAACACTACCCCGACAAGCATATATATAGATAACTGGTCAAGTGTTTCGATTGGGACATGTTCCCTGTCAAATATCTTTTTCATAATTAAGTAACCCAAAAAGAAGGTCGAAGCAAAAAACAAACCGTACCAACGAACGGTTAATGGCCCTAAAGAGAATATTTCTGGGGAAGCATTCCAATGAATAAAATCTAACATTAAAGTGAATTTAAGTTTGAAGCAAAATTAATTATATTTATTTACAAGCAGAGATCAATAATTGTTTTTTATCGAAACAAAACGTTATTTATCCTTAAAATAAAAACTCACAATTGGCTTTTCCAACATTTTTTAGCTATTCTTTAACTAAACTTTATATTTTTGTTTTTTAAGAAATATTATTATGGACAATTCATACGACAAAAACAGTCTATTAAGAAATGCTGCCAATTACGGTTTAATTCTTGGGCTAACTATAATCATCTATACCCTTATTCTACAATTTACGGGGAATGTTCAAAATCCAGTTGCAGGATGGGCGTCTTTTATTTTTATGGCCGTTGCCGTGTCTATTGGTACTAAAAATTTAAGAGATAAATTTCAATCGGGATATATTTCTTACGGTAGAGCTGTTGGTTCTGGAATGTTGATAGTCGTATCGGCAAGCCTTATTCAAGCTTTCTTTATTTATGTATTTTACAAATATATTTCGCCTGATTCGCTACAAGAATTATTTACAAATATGGAAGACGCTATGATGCAAAATGGATCTACCGATCAAGAAATAGAAGTGTCTATGAAAATGATGAGGGCGTATACTGGCCCTTTAACTCTTGCTTTTTCCGCTATCTTTGGATCTGCTTTTTGGGGTTTAGTTATTTCATTGATTAGTGCTATCTTTGTTAAAAGAGAAAAAAATATTTTTGAAGATTAATAAACATAAAAAGATGAACATATCTATTGTAGTTCCATTGTTTAACGAAGACGAATCCTTACCTAAATTAGAGGAATGGATTGATCGTGTTATGCGTGAGCATAAGCTTAGCTACGAGGTAATTATGGTAGACGATGGCAGCCACGATAATTCTTGGCCGGTTATAGAATCTTTATCTAAAAAGAACCCTGCAATTAAAGGAATTAAATTTAGAAGAAATTACGGTAAATCTGCAGCTCTTTATTCAGGCTTCGAGGCTTCTAAAGGCGAAGTTATTATTACGATGGATGCCGATTTACAAGACAGCCCAGATGAAGTTCCCGAACTTTATAGAATGATTACAGAAGAAGGATACGATGTGGTGTCGGGATGGAAAAAGAAACGTTACGACCCTTTTGTTAAGCGAGTCACAAGTAAACTTTACAACAGAACAACAAGAATGGTTACAGGGCTTAAACTCCACGACATGAACTGTGGTCTAAAAGCATATAGAAGTACTGTTATTAAAAGTATCGAAGTTTATGGTGAAATGCATCGATACATTCCTGTTTTAGCCAAAAGAGCAGGTTTTAACAATATTGGAGAAAAAGTGGTTGAACACAGAGCCCGAGAGTTTGGTGTAACTAAATTTGGGTGGGAACGTTTTATTAATGGATTTCTAGATCTTATGTCAGTAACATTTATGACTAAATTTGGGAAAAAACCTATGCATTTTTTTGGAATTTGGGGTTCTTTAATGTTTTTTATTGGAGGAATAGTCGCAACTTATCTAATTGCACAAAAAGTTTACTATTTAACTTTTACGAATCTTACTCCTAGAGACGTTACAGACCAACCTCTTTTTTACTTAGCTTTAATAACCATTGTTATAGGAACACAATTATTTTTAGCTGGTTTTATTGGCGAATTAGTTTCTAGAAACAGCTCTGACAGAAACGATTATTTAATTGAGAAAAAAATATAAATTGGGAAATATTATTCAAAATATTAAAAAAAATGTAGGATGGTGGATTCTCAACAAATCCATTAAAAAAGTAAAACGAGACGCCAGTTTCCAAAACTATACTACTGCTAAAAACATTGGTATTATTTTTAATGCTACACACCAAGATACTTACGAAACAGCTCGTAAATATATTAAAACGATTAGCGATAAAGGGCTCAAAATAAAAGCATTAGGATTTGTTGATTCAAAAGAAGTTTTAGACTTTTATCAAAAAAGTACTTACTTTGATTACTTCTCTAGAAAAAACCTGAATTGGTACAGCAAACCCAATAACCCTAATACCGAAGAGTTTATAAATACAAAATTCGATATCCTAATAGACCTAAGTATTATTGAAGATTTCCCCATTCAATATATTGTGGCACTTTCTAAAGCCAAATTTAAAGTCGGCTGCGTTAAAGAGAATGAAAATTTTTATGACTTTATGCTACAACTTAACGAGAAAAAACAACTTTCTTTTTTTATTGAGCAATTGGACTATTATTTTAACATGATTAAATAAGCAAAGTCATTTATTGTTTAAATCATTCAAAATTATTTGGACTTAAAAAACACACAAAATGAATACAGATTTAATTAAAGGAGCCGGAGTTGCACTCGTAACCCCTTTCGACAGTCTAGGACAGGTGGATTATACTTCTCTTAAAAAGTTAGTAGATCACGTTATTTGTAAAGGTATCGATTTTATTGTCGCATTGGGTACAACTAGCGAATCTGCAACATTAAGCAAAAGCGAGAAAGAAAAAGTATTAAATACAATAATAAAAGAAAACGGGAAAAGAGTTCCTTTAGTTGTAGGTATTGGAGGTAACAACACTCAGCTTGTAATCGACGAAATTCAAACAAGAAATTTTGATAAAATTGATGCTGTTCTGTCTGTAGTCCCTTATTACAATAAGCCCTCGCAAGAGGGTATCCTAGCTCATTTTTCTGCTATTGCAGAAGCATCTCCAATTCCCATTATTTTGTATAATGTACCTGGACGAACAGCTAGTAATCTATCTGCCAAAACGGTATTGACCTTAGCTAAGAAATATGACAATATTATTGCTATAAAAGAAGCCTCATCTGACTTTATTCAAATTATGGAGATTATTAAGAATAAGCCTGATGGTTTCCGAGTTTTATCGGGAGATGATGCTTTAACTTTACCTTTGCTTTCTATCGGAATGGAAGGTGTTATTTCTGTAGTCGCAAACATCTATCCCAGCGAAATGAGTTTTATTAATAAAGAAGCTGAGAATGGAAATTACGATGGAGCAAGAGATATGCACTATAAAATACTCGAACTAACCAATGCTCTATTCGAAGAAGGTAATCCTGCAGGAATTAAAGCTGCTCTTAAAGCTAAAGAAATTATTGAAAATGAAACTTTACGACTTCCTTTAGTAAGCGTTAGTGAAAATTTAAGAGAGAAAGTTAAATTTCTATTGAATTAATCTTTAATAGATGATTTTTTGTACGGAATAGGATGCTCGACAAGCTGGTATAAATTGTATAATAACATATAATCTATACCACTAAAATTTCCTGTAGTAGGATATTTACCTAAACCTTCTTGTTCTTTTTTTGTTCCTCTAAATTTATTTGGATAAGCCCAGCCTCCCAGAGGCTTTCCTGCTTGCATTCCACAGCATTTAAATTTTAGTGAGTCTTGAGACCAATAATAAGGTCCATTGAATGGAGCCGAATCTATCTGATGTAATACTTTTTCCTTATCATACGAACTTGTTTGTTTATCATTAATAAACTGAAAAAGCAATAAATAAAACGTTTCTCTATTCCAAGGGCTTCCACATTTATCAATATAAAAACCTGTTCCATTTATTTTACCCAAAGGGGTAATGTCCCACCAAGTATCTGTTAAAGCAGCTAAAGTTAACGCCATTGTACTATTGTAATCGTTGACCCAATTAGGTATACGGCTTAAACCCCAAAGTTTTTTGGCCCAAAACGATTGAGACCAAGTATTATCATAAGATTTCCCTGTAATTCTTTTCCCAATTGCAGCAAGTGGATAAGCATACATTAAGGCGTTAGCCCCTCGCTCAACATTATCTCCGTTAGGATCTTTGATAATCCAATCTGGACCAGCTAGCAAATAACTTATCATTCTATTAACTGTAAGCTTGGCTTTTTTACTAAAATTAACTTTCTGCTTTTGTAAGTGATTATCGTAAAAAGATAATTCGGAATCTGGTAAGCATTTGTAAACCAAACTGTAACCCATTAGTAAATGTACTAATTGGTCTTGACTTTCCGATGCTGCATACGGATTAGGGTTTCCATCGGAATCGTATCTAGAAATAAAAGTAGGGACTCCAGGTTCACGAGTTCCCCAAGTATCTTTACTTGTTAAGTCTTTATTTCGCCCAATAATAGAAAAATGTTCAGGATGATATTCTAAATCTAAATCATAACGATGAAAAAAACCATCTAAAGTGTCTTTTGCTTTATTCCAAGGAGGATAGGTTTCGCATCTATCCAATCTATCGAAAGCCATTAACGCATAATTCAATTCTTTCAAAGTATTATCAGTATTCTGATTATTATCGGAAAGTAAGCGATATTCTGTAGCTAAAATCCCGATATACCATGCTAAATCTATAGTTTGATCGCCAACCGTAAAACCTTTCTCGGATCTTCGATATACGTTTCTTACATAAGCAAGTTCACTCTCACCAATATGAGGCCCAGGTTTCACAAAATAATTAATTAACCTTGTTCTGTAATTCCAATATTTGTCGAGGTGGTTTTGAGCACTTTTGGATTCTTGAGACCATCCCAAAATACCAATCGTTAGAAAACACAAGCTTAAAACAATTTTAATATTTAATTTTAACATAACTTATAATTTAAAGTCAATTTAAAATATTTTATATCATTCGATATAATGAAAAAACAGCTATTAATCCTCATACACTGAACCGCAAATCAATACAAAATGTTCTTAATTAAAAACAGACTAGGTTTACAAATCTACATTTTTTTGGTATTTTTGCATCTTAAATAATTTACTAAAGCAGATAAATCATGAAAAAAGCAGAAATTTATACAGAAAAAGGCTTAATGAAAGTTGAGTTTTACGAAAAAGATGCTCCTAATACCGTTGATAATTTTATTAAGCTATCTAAAGATGGTTTCTACGATGGTTTAACTTTCCACAGAGTTATTCCAGATTTTGTTATTCAAGGAGGATGTCCTGATGGGACAGGAGCAGGGGGGCCTGGTTATAGCATCGATTGCGAGCTAGATGGCGACAATCAGTATCACGATAGAGGTGTATTATCGATGGCTCATGCTGGACGAAATACTGGAGGATCGCAATTCTTTGTTTGCCACAGTAGAACTAACACCTCGCATTTAGACAGAAACCATACTTGCTTCGGAAAAGTATACGAAGGTTTAGATGTTATCGATGAAATTCGTGCTGGCGACAAAATTGAAAAAATCATAATCATTGAAGACTAGAAAATAATGGCATTAGAATTAACAGGTAAATTAGTCGAAAAATTTGAAGAACAACAGATTTCTGAAAAATTTAAAAAAAGAGAATTCGTTGTAGAAACTTCCGAAAACAATTTTACAGAACAAATTAAATTTGAATTAGTTCAAGACAGAACCGATATTATTGACCCATATAAAATAGGTGAAGACATAAAAGTTTCTTTTAATCTGAAAGGAAGAAAATGGAACGACAAATATTTTGTGAACGTTCAAGCATGGAGAATAGACCGTATTGGCGCAGATAATGGTCAAGGTAACAACGCTCCTGAAGGATTTCCTCCACCTCCACCTCCCTCAGAAGAAGACGATTTTATGGGTGACGCTCCTTTTTAAGAAACGTAATATAATAGCAAATTTATTAAAATATCAATTTTTTTTTATAAATCTGCTTGATATATAATTAATTATGTTACTTTTGAAGCTTAATTAAATAATTATATTATAATGCAAAACGGAACAGTAAAGTTCTTCAATGAATCTAAAGGATTTGGATTTATTGTTGAAGACGATTCAAAAACAGAGTACTTTGTACACGTATCAGGTTTAGTTGATAAAATCAACGAAGGTGATGCTGTTGAATTTGAATTAACAGAAGGTAAAAAAGGTTTAAACGCAGTTAACGTAAAGTTAGTTTAATTTTCTTTTATCATGCAAAACGGAACAGTTAAATTTTTCAACGAGTCTAAAGGATTTGGATTTGTTGTAGATGATGAGTCAAAAACAGAGTACTTTGTACATGTATCAGGTTTAGTTGATAAAATCAATGAAGGTGATACAGTTGAGTTTGAATTAACAGAAGGTAAAAAAGGTTTAAACGCAGTTAACGTAAAGTTAATTTAATTTTCTTTTATCATGCAAAACGGAACAGTTAAATTTTTCAACGAGTCTAAAGGATTTGGATTTGTTGTAGATGATGAGTCAAAAACAGAGTACTTTGTACATGTATCAGGATTAATTGATAGAATTAGCGAAGGCGATGCAGTTGAATTTGAACTTACTGAAGGAAAAAAAGGATTAAATGCAGTAAATGTTAAAACCATTTAATATTTATTGAATAATTTTTATAAAGAAAGCCCTTGCTATTTGCAAGGGCTTTTTTATTTCCAAAAATAGAAACCAAAAAAAATATACGAAACATCTATATCTTATGATAATTCTTATACCCAACTTCTATTCCAAAATAGAGAGAAAGAACATTCTTAAATTTATCTTTTAAAGATTTTTTATTTATTGATAAATCATAATCAAACTTCCAATTTTGGGCTTGAATTCTTGCTTTCATAATATTAGGATGCGTACCTTCAAACTTCTTTAACTCTTTTACATGCAAATCATAATCGAACTCGCTAGCTTTTACCACATTATCATCGACCCAACTATCATCGTGCCATAATTTATTAAATGTTTCTTGCTTATTCTGCATAGCCTTAGGTGTTTTTACCCAGCCATAATGATATATGTATGCATCAATAAGTTTGACATTTAATTTCTGATTATCTCCTTTCCTGAATCCCTGAGCATCTCTATAAGAATAAATAGATTTGTCGTTTTTTACAAGCCTTATCTCATGTTTATACCAATTCGACGATGCTCCAATATAATCGTAAGACCCATAAAAATGAAGATAATTAAATAATAATCCATCAACTGATGAGTCATCTTTGTATTTCAACATCGAAGCCTTAATCGTATCAAGATATTTTTCATGAACAACTTCGTCGCCTTGAATATAAAACGCCCAATCTGAGTCTTCAGAGATATTTGCAAATGCCTTATCCGTTTCTTTTGCCAAAACCTGTCCTCCTTCTCTTAAGGAGTCATCCCATTGAGTTTTGACAATTTTGATCTTATCAGGATTAATACTTTTAATTAATTCTAAAGTTTTGTCCTCGGACTGACCAACAGCAACAATAAATTCATCGCAGATTGGCAAAATAGACTTTATGGCTTCTACAATTGGATAATCAAAAATTATTGCATTCTTAATAAATGAAAAACCTGATATTTTCATATTAATTTTTCTTCTGCTTTTTTTGACCCTTCTGTCCTTTCTGCCCTTTTTGTTGACCGCCTCCTTTTTTAGTCATTTTAGCCCAAGAATCTTTTAAAGTAACCGTTCTATTAAAAATTAATTTATTGGCAGTAGAATCTAAATCTGAGCAGAAATAGCCAATACGTTCGAATTGAAAATGCTCTCCTATTTTACTGTTCTTTAGAGATGGCTCTACAAAAGCATCAATTGTTTTTAATGATTCGGGATTAATATTATCCAAAAATGTTTTTCCTTCTTCTTCTTTTAAAGGATCTTCCGATTTGAATAATCTATCGTAAAGATTGACTTTAACTTTTTCGTTTTTCTGAGCAGAAACCCAATGAAGTGTACCTTTTACTTTTCTTCCATCAGGAGATTTTCCTCCTTTCGATTCAGGATCGTAAGTTGCTCGGAGTTCCACCACGTTTCCGTTTTCATCTTTAATAGCCTCGGTGCAAGTAATAAAATAAGCATAACGTAAACGAACTTCTTTACCGACTGTTAAGCGAAAGAATTTCTTTGGAGCATCTTCCATAAAATCTTCTTGCTCAATATAAATTTCTCTTCCGAACGGAATTTTTCTTTTCCCTGCTGATTCATCTTCAGGATTATTTACGGCATCGAGTTCTTCGATTTCATTTTCTGGATAGTTTGTGATAACCACTTTTAATGGATTAAACACCGCCATTCGTCGCTCAGCTCTTTTATTTAAATCTTCTCGAATATTATATTCTAGTTTCTCAAGTTCAATAATATTATCTCGCTTAGCCACACCAATCATATCAGCAAAATTCCGTAGTGACTCTGGAGTATATCCACGTCTGCGTAAACCCGAAATAGTTGGCATTCTTGGGTCGTCCCAACCGTTAACATGGTTTTCTTTTACCAATTGTAATAATTTTCGCTTACTCATTACTGTATAGCTCAGATTCAATCTTGCAAACTCAATTTGACGAGGACGAACTTTATTTGCATCAGCAATTTGGTCTAAAAACCAATCGTATAATGGTCTATGATTCTCGAATTCTAAGGTACAAATAGAATGACTAATTCCCTCTAAATAATCGGACTGGCCATGAGCAAAATCGTACATAGGATAAATATTCCACTCACTACCCGTTCTGTGATGTTCGTCTTTTTTGATTCGGTACATTAATGGATCTCGCAAAAGCATATTAGGTGAAGCCATATCTATTTTTGCTCGCAAAGACATGGTTCCTTCTTCTATCTCACCCTTTTTCATTTTCTCAAAAAGCTCTAAACTTTCTTCAATAGGACGATTTCGCCAAGGACTATCTTTTCCTGGACTTGTGGGAGTTCCTTTAAAATCAGCAATTTCTTCTGCCGTTTGTTCGCAAACATAAGCTTTTTTGGAATTAATCATCTGAATTGCAAACTGATACAATTGTTCAAAATAATTCGAAGTGTATAAAGGTTCGTTATTCCATTTAAAACCCAACCATTCAATATCTTTTTTTATAGAATCTACATATTCTGTATCTTCTTTTTCGGGATTAGTATCATCGAAACGTAAGTTACATTTTCCATTGTATTTCTCGGCCAACCCGAAATTTAGACAAATCGACTTTGCATGCCCAATATGTAGATAACCATTAGGTTCTGGTGGAAAACGGACTTGAATTTCACCCTTATTTTTGTTGGACTCAATATCTTCTTCAATTATTTGCTCGATAAAGTTTAATGAAACTTTTTCTTCTATCTTCTCCTCTGTATTATGCATATCGAAATATTCTAATTAATTTATTCTGAATCTGCAAAAATAAAGGTTTTCATCGAAATATAAATCAATAGCTCAGTAAGTTTCATTTTTTTAGAAAAAATATTCTTCTCTACTTTCAAATCTGCTACCTTTGTAAACCATGCAAGTAGAAAAAAAGAAGATATTAAACGATCCCGTCTATGGTTTTATTAACATTCCCAAAGGCGTTTCTTTTCAGATAATAGAACACGAAGTATTCCAAAGACTTCGTAGAATTAAGCAATTGGGTTTAACATTCTATGTGTATCCTGGAGCTATACATTCTCGTTTTCAGCACACTTTGGGAGCAACTCATTTAATGTCTGAAGCACTTAATACCCTGCGTTCTAAAGGTGTAGATATTTCCGATAAAGAATATTTAGCTGCTACTCAAGCTATCCTTTTACACGATATTGGACACGGTCCTTTTTCTCATTCACTGGAACATTCTATCGTAAATGGAATCTCTCACGAGGATATTTCTTTGGAGTTAATGAATTTCTTCAATAATAAATTTGACGGACAACTCGATTTAGCAATTCAGGTTTTTAAGAATCAGTATTCTAAACATTTTTTACATCAATTGGTCTCTAGCCAACTCGATGTCGACCGACTCGATTATCTTTTACGAGATAGTTTTTTTACAGGTGTATCGGAAGGGATTGTCGGCTCCGACCGAATAATAAAGATGCTTAATGTGTCTGACAGCCAGTTGATTGTAGATGTTAAAGGTGTATATTCAATAGAGAAGTTTCTAATTGCCAGAAGGTTAATGTATTGGCAAGTTTACTTGCACAAGACTGTAATTGTTGCTGAGCAATTACTCCTAAAAACTTTGCAAAGAGCAAAAGAATTAGCTCAAAAAGGAGACTATATTTTTGCTACTCCTGCTTTCAAATTTTTCTTATACAATAAAATAGCAAAAGATGAATTACATCAAAAAACAGAATTAAACCATCGTTCTGTATTAGAGTTATTTACGCTAATAGATGATAATGATATTATGGCTTCTATCAAGGTTTGGTGCGACCACTCCGATCCTATATTATCTAAATTAAGTCAAAATCTTATTAATCGAGATTTTTATCATATAGAACTTCAAAACTTTAAAATAAAAGAATCGAAAGTTAGTCAACTAAAAGACAAATTACTCTCCAAATATAACATACAAGAACAAGATCTTCACTATTTTCTAATTTCGGGAACTATTAGTAATAATGCGTACAGCCAATTCGACGATAGAATTAATATTTTGCAAAAAGATGGGCAATTAACGGATATTGCCGAAGCGTCTGATATTCTTGATTTATCGGCTCTATCGAAAACCGTTCAGAAGCATTTTCTGTTATACCCCAAAAACATCTAAAAAAAAGCTCTCAATTGTGCTTGACCATTATGGATAACTCTTGATCCTTCGGCCACTCTACCCAAATAGCTTAAATTAAGTTGTAAATATTTAGATAACTGGGTCTGAAATAAAGCAGACCATTTTGCATTATTCCCGGGTAATAATCCTTCGAGCATTTCAAACGCAATTGGGGTATTTGTAAGGTCGTTGTAATCGAATTTAAAATAATCGATATTAACTTGAATATTAGTTTTATTGGCAACATTATATTTAAATTCTACGCCTAGTTCATTCAAATTGGCTTTCTGGAAATCCAATGTGTTATTTTTCTTTTTGTGCTGATAATGTGTAATAATGCGAAAGGAATTGTTAAGTTGAAAACTTAATTCGATTTTATCAGAAATTTGCTCAATAAAATAATTATTTGTCGGAAAAAACTCCGAATTGTAGGACTTTTCGTTGTATTCAGTCTTATTATTTACACTTAAATATTTATTAAAGTTAATTCTAAGATTTAATCCATGTGTTAAAGATGTCCTTGAATCAAAACCATTTGTTAGTAGAGATTTTGTGCCATGATTTAGAAAAATATAATCGATACCATAAATTGGATTGATCTTATTGAATGAAAAGGTATTGCGAATGGACTGACTTAAACTCAAGAGGGAAGAATCTACAACATTATGGTCGAAAGGATTAAGAATATTCTCGAACTGATCGTTTTTTACTTTTTTACGAACTTTATAACTCAACAAATTGTTAAATTTCGAAATCCATTTTCTTAATCCTGATTTATTTCGCCAAATTTTGTAGGGATATAGGTTTACAGTCTCCGAGAATTGATTGGAATACGCTTTAATATATTCGCTGCTTGGAATATTTATCTTTATATATTTTGCTTGGTCGGTAAAATTAGCTTTTTCAAATTCGTTTAACTCTTGCACCCCGTTATTATTATAATCTATCCATTGATAAACTCCTTGACCTGCTGCAACTTCTATATAAGCAAACTCTTTTTTTAATTCTAATCCCGAGCTGATTTCGTAAAATGTTCTGAATGAAATTGCATTTTTGTAAAGCCTTAAATTGTGTTCTAATTTACCAATAAAATTTTGCTCATTTTTATTTGTTTTACTGATAACAGAATCTATAATCTGAACTTCTCGCCACGAAAGATTTGTATTTAATTTTTGGTTCTTCAGACTAATTATTTGTGTTTCTAAAGCTACGGATTGACTCCTATTTGCTAGCGATAAACTATTATTAGACAAACCCTTATCTTCTCTATTTGTATAAGTTAAACCCAGAGAGTTTTTATTATCAGCTTCCCATTTACTAAATCCTTGTAATTTTACAAAGGCGTAACTATTTGCATTTAGAGAGTTTCCTACATTAAACCACTTATTTTGTTCAGTTTCTTCTTTTACACCAGTTGTAAGTCCATCGATTATTCTGTAACTTAAAGTTGAATTGGTTCGGATAAAATTCGATTTCCCATCTACAAAATTTGTTTCCAGCCAACTACCAAGTGCATCTGCCTTCCATCTTTTATGCAATAAATGACTTGAAAAATCATGCTTAATACCTAAGAAATCGGGATTAACTTTAAGCATCCGAATTATATAATTCATACTTAGCCAATCTTTCTTTTTCCAAAATAATTTCGCCCCATAGGTCTGGTTATCTAGACCATTTAGGGAGCCAATATTCCAATCTCTATTAAATTCAGCACTCCTAAATCGTTCGAATTCTGTAAAATTCTGATTTACATTTTCTAACATAAACCCAATTTGGAACTGATTTTCAAGGGTGTCTTTTACTAAAATATCTTGGGTAAAATTCAGCTTATATGCCCAACCGACATTATTTTTACTATCTATTGTTGAATAAGTATTAGCATCGTAATTGGAAAGGGCAAACTCGTAGTTAAATTTTGTAAATGATTTTAATTTGATAATACCGCCAGAACTAATCATTTGTTGACTTTTGGGAGCTACTAAAAGTTTCACTGGTAAATAACTGCCTTTATGTTTTCCTAATTCAGGTTCGATCCATTCGAAAACACGACCATTGGCAGAGCTTTTTATCTGCCTGTAATCGCCTCTACCAGCTCCTACAAAAGCAAAACTAACTCTATAAACTGCTTTCTGTGGATTGGTAGAATATACAAAAATGCTATCGTAACCCAAACTATCGACTTTCTGATAACGAACCTCATTTGCATTAAACCCAAGACTATCGAAACTATAAGTAATAGCATTGAGTGGGTTATTACCTGCCTCCGACAAAATTTGTTTTTCGTGATCGGAATAATCTGCATTTATGGGTTGATTCTTACTTTCGTGATCCGATAAAATATTCAACCAAAAATCATTATTTTTTGTTCTAAGATGATTGGAGTTTGCCAAAGTAAACTTAGCATAATTCTTATCCGAATATTCAAACTCTATTGTTATTCTTGAGTCTTTTGTGATTAATCTGTGAGTAGAAAAAGTAATCTCAGCAGTATTATAATCAATAATATAATCGTTATTCTCTCCTCTTCTGAGCAATTCGCCATCAACATAAACCTTCTCTGTTCCAGCCAAAACAATAATATATGTTTCGTTGTTTGCTCCTCTAAGCTGATAGGGGCCTTGCACTCCTTCTTGAGCCTGTATTTGCATTCGATTAAATTTCCCTTTAGCAACTGCTCCCGACACAGAAATATCTAAAGTTTGATCTGGTTTATTTTTAAAATTAAGGAGCTGTTCTACTTGTCCTCCCATTACTTTTTTATTGCTCTTCAGAAAATGACCTTTAGGTGTATTAATTTCGAAATCTCCCAAAGTAAGACTTGTATTATTGTTATAAAGCGTAATAAACACTTTATCAAATTCCTGAATTTGTTGCGTATTCCCATCTGGCTGTATAGGAATATTATTGTCGGTAATAGAAGCCTTAATATTAATCCCATCACTTAATTTCCCTGATAATTGCATATTTAAGGCCGAATTAACAACAACATCCTGATTATTTCCAAAATTTAAACCTCTCGATATATATCCAGATTTATTTAAAGCCTCTCCGTTATACTCTGTTTGTCGACTTGCAAATGGAGATTCTAATTGATAAATAGATTGTGGATTTGAGCTGTCAGTCTGCATTTCTAATTTGTAAAGTTGTGCATAGCTTGGCTTATTGAAAGATATAGAAAAAACTCTGTATGATATCTTAACTTCTTTTCCCAAAAGGGTTGTGTCGAGAATTAACTTAGAATCTCCCTCCAAAACTTGATATAGATTATGATTGATAAACTGCCCTTTCTTATTCATTAATATTAATGATGATGGGATAATACTCAAACTATCGAGAACAATGGTATCACCACTTACGATTAATTGCTTACTTCTGAAATTGCTTAAATTCTGAGTGTGAGCAAACATCGAAATAAATAAAAAAAGATATGTTAGCTTAAAAATTTTCAATCAAATAATTATTTTCTATAAAAATATATGAAGATGCACGACAGACAAAATTATAACGTAAATATTTAAGATGTCTTATTGTTAAGACTCTATTTATTTAGAATAAAAATTCTTTATCTTTGACCTGATTTGGAAACTGAAACAATAGATAGCGGTAATATTCTGAAAAGCAAACCAGAATTGGGTTTTATTATTAATATTCTAAATGGTGGAAATCCGAACTTGTTAGATTCCTTTGTAAAGGCAGGATTAAAGCAAGATGAAATTATTCGATTGGTTAAGCATCACCGATTAGATAGTATTTTGTATCGAGAAATTGAGAAACAGAAAATTGTTTTACCAAAAGAATTAAAAGCAAGGCTTGAGCAAATTAATAAACGTAACAAAATGCGTATGCTCAAACTAACATCGGAATTAATTAGAATTCACCAACTTTTTACCGAAAATAATATTGATTATATCAGCCTGAAGGGGCCCGCTCTTTCGCAACAGATTTATGGGGATTATACGGTAAGATGTTCAAAAGATCTAGATATTCTGGTTGCCCAAGAGTATATCGATAAGTCCACTAAACTGCTTGCTACTATAGGTTATATATCTAAAATGAATAATTCTAGTATTAAACGCTTAAGCGATAAAGATCTGGTATTTCATAATTCGGAGGGAATAATGCTAGAACTTCATTATCGTTTATTTAATAATAAATATTTACTACCTTCTCCTCTTAATATTTTATCAAATCTCGAATACACTGAAATAAATAACGCAAACATTCATACACTGCCAAAATGGTTTTATTTATTATACCAAATAGGGCATTCCGCATCGCATAATTGGAGCAGAATGGTTTGGAGTTTAGATGTTATTCGTTATAAAAAACTACTATCCCGTGGTGAGTTAATGCAGTGTGAGAATTATGCAAAGAATGTTGGGCTAGATGGAATAGTTGAGCAAAGCAAGACGTTAACATTAAATTCGTTTATTAATTTTTCTCATGAAGAACACTATCATAGTATTAAAAAATTCATCTTTCTTCTTTCTTTAAATTCAACTAGAACATATAAATGGCAAGAACTTTTACAACGATTTTTAATGCCTTATCGAATTTTTAGAAAATATTTGTTTTAATAAACCTTGTTTTATTCGTTATCGACAAACTCCAAAATATGCTTTATTGCTTTATCTTTCCAAAGAGGAGTAATTTTACTTTTTTTATATGTGCTGTTCTCTATTAATTGTATATAATTTAAAATTTGAATCTAAATTAGAAAGAAGAAGATAAGAAATGTGAAAATTTAATAATATTGAGATGCTTTTTATTAAACAATAAACACGCTAACTTGGACACTACTCAAAAAATAATTTTGTTAGTTTATTACTTTTACTTTCTGTGAATAATATTAGAGGATAATACCCAAAGAGAAAGCCAAGTAATTAATTTTACTTGGCTTTCTAATTTAATCCCATTTGGGAGTTTTATGTTATTTATCGAATTACAGTTACGACACCAGAATATTCATGCGGTACCCCATTCGTGTCTTTAATGTGTACGATATAGGTGTATACACCATTCTGAACTACAGCTCCTTTATTATTTATTCTACCGTTCCAACCTCCTTCAACTTCGTATCTTTGATTGTACCCGCTAGGCAATTCTGTTGTTTCATAAATTATCATACCCCAACGATCATAGATTGTCATTTTATAATCTTCTATGTTAGCACCAACTCCTTTAGGATAGAAGTAGTTATTACCACGACTAGCTCCTGGTGTAAAGGCGTCTGGGAAATATATTGTAAAGTGATCTTCAACATAAATAGGTAGGTAGGTGGAATCTATACAGCCATGAGAAGAGGTAACGAATAAGTTGACAGTATAATTACCTATATTTTTATAAATATGAATAGGATCTTCGTCTTGACTACCAAGACTGTCTCCAAAGGTCCAATTACAGAATAATTGTTCATTAGATTCGATTATGGAATAATTACTAAAATGAAATTCAGCATCAAGAATATCAGCAATAGTTTTGTCGGAACCGATTGTTGCTTCTGGATTTGGAAATACTTGAACGTTTACACTTGTATCTGTTGAACATCCATTCTCTGAAACTAAATGTACCGAAGGATGATATACCCCAGAATAATGATAAGTGTGAACAGCTGTGTTGAACTCACTGGAAGAGCTAAATGTACCGTCGTCGTAATTCCAAGTATAAATAATATCTCCATCTGTAGTGTTTGCACTTACTGATAAATTAGAAATATTTGGCTCGCAACCATCTGTTCCTAATATGGAGCTTACAATAGGAGCCTTATGAACAATTACTCTAACAGAATCTTTTGTGTAAGGTGTTGAACAACCATCGGTTACGGTTACGGTATAGAGTATTGTGCCTGATGGTGATACTGATATATTGTTTTCATAAGTGTTATTACTCCAAACAAATGCATAAGGACCTCCGTTACCCCCTGTAGGGAATACTGTAGCGGAAGTTGATCCATTTTGGCAAATTTCTAAACTATCAATAAGATTTAAAGAGATAAGCGGGAAGGTGGTAATACTTACATTACTTGTATCAGTCGATGGACAGCCATGAGCATCAACAGCATATACATGGTATGTTTCCGCATTCTGAGGATAAATAATTATGTTTTGTCCATTACCCATATTAGGATTGAACCAAGTAAAAGTATAACCAGGAGTTCCTCCTGTAGCATTAACACTTATTGTTGTAGGTTGATTGATACAAACATTTCCTGTAGGACCATTGGCAATAATTGTTACGGGATTGGGTTGAGTAATATTAATAGCCATATAATCAGTACAACCATCTCCGTCAGTTACGGTAACATAATGAGATCCATTGGTTAATGCTATAGCTGTATCGTTCTGCTCACCATTGTCCCAAACATAATTGTAAGGGCCTGATCCTTCTAAAGTTGAAACATATGCTCCTCCATCAGAACCTGCATTACATAGAGGTTCCCATTTAGAAATCAACTCAATATTAGGAGGTGTTACTCTCCATATGTCAATGTTTTCATTGTAAGGACAGTTATGTGCATCTGTGATAGCCACATTATAGCTGCCACTATTTAAATTAGGAATACTTGCTGATGAAGTGTTTGTAGCAGAATATCCACCTGGTGAAACATTAATGTTATAACTAGCTGTGCCCCCAATGATGTTATTGATAATTATTTGACCGTTATCGGCATCACAAGTTTCATTTATGATTGAATGTGTAAATGAGATTGCATCTGGCTGACCTAATGTTATTAACGCACTTACAGAACAGAAATGATTGTCGTTTACTACTACATTATATTGACCGGCACTTAATGAACCAGCAGTTGTGCCATTACCACTATTACCAGACCAATTAATATTGTAAGGAACTGTTCCTCCTTGTGGATTTACAGTTATTATACCATTGGTATCTCCATTACATAGAGGTTCTTGCACGTTGTAATTTATTGTTAATTCCGAAGGTTGATTGATGAATTGAGATGCACTTGCAATACATCCATTAGCATCTGTAACAATGGCTGTGTAATTTCCTGTTACAAGATTATTTGCTGTTTGGGTTATTTGAGAACTAACGTCGTTCCATGCCCATGTATATGGTGCTGTACCTCCAGCTTGTTGAACCATGGCCCAACCTGTATTATCTCCGTAACAAGTAACATCTGCATAATTATTCCCAATATTAGCTATTAGTGTATCTGGTTCATAAATAGTGATATTTTGAGAAACCACACAACCTGCATTATCCATTACTTCAACACTATATGTGCCTCCATTTAAATTATATGCAGTGTTTGTTAAACTAGGAGTATTATTGGTTTGTTGTGTAGGATTTGTATCCCAAGAATAATTGTAAGGTGAAACACCACCTGTAATACTAACTGTTGCATCTCCGTTTTGAGCACCATGACAGGTCACATCATTAAATGTAATTCCAGTAATAACCGGAGCTGAAAGGTCAGAAATATTTATTGTTTCAGTTGCTTGACAACCCAAACCATCAGTTACAGTAAAGTAATATGAACCTGCTGTTACAGCATTAATTTGTAGATTATTACTAATTACAGTTGCCGAATTATCTTGCCATTCGTAAACAAATCCAGGACCTGTTCCTCCTGTTATTTGTATATCTGCAGAGCCGTCAGGTTGGTTACAGTGAGATTGTATTGTATTAATATTGATGACTGAAAGTAATGGAGGTCTAATAACTGTTGCCGATGCTGTATCTGTACAACCATTGTCGTCAGTAACGGTTAACGAATAAGTTGTTGTACCTCCAATATTATCGAGATCTGCTGTATTGATTAAGTTAGACCATTGATAATTATAACCAATAGTTGCAGTACCACCAATGGTTGAAGAATGTACCCAAGCATCGTTATATCCAAAACAAGTTTCATCTTGATGATTTAAACTTACAACGAGTTCGTCTGGTTGATTTAAGGTTTGATTTACTACAACTGAACAGCCTTGAGCATCTGTAACTGTAACAATGTAGTTACCAGCTGTTAAATTATTAATTGTTTGAGTAGTTTGACCTGAATTCCAATTGTAGGAATAATTTGGAGTAGCGCCAGATACATCTACTGTAATAAATCCATCGTTATAACCATAACAAGTAGGATTGTTATATGTATTAATTACAGCAACTAGTTCTGTTGGCTCAGTGATAGTTATAGAGATTGTTTCTGAACATCCATTATCATCTTCAACTGTTACAGTATAAGTTCCTGCAGTTAAGTTAGATGCTGTTGCTGTGTTTTGTGAATTGGTATCGTCCCAAGTATATGAGTAATCATTTGTGATTGTACCTCCAATTCCTGTTACAGTAGCACTACCATTGTTTCCTCCATAGCAATCTGGTTCGTCAAATGTAATACTTAGTGTTATTTGCGAAGGATCAACTAATGTGACTTGGTCTTGTATTGTACAGTTATGATCATCAGTTACCGTAATGTTATATACATTAGCATTTAGATTTGAGATATCTGCTGTTGTTTCTGCATTATCCCATGCAAAAGTATATGGTGTCGTTCCTCCATTTACAAGTGTAGTTATCGAGCCTGTATTATCACCATTACAATCAGGATTGTCTCCTGTTGTGCTTATGATTAATGCATCAGGTTCTGTAATTTCAACAGATAGAGGAATAATGCAACCACTTGCATCTGTAACTGTAACATCAAAAGTTCCAGCACAAAGATTCGTTGCTGTTGGTGTAGTCTGTGTTGTAGGATCACTCCATAAATAGGAGTATGGTAAAGTACCTCCGTTAACAGTTACAGTGGCGGTCCCATTACAATTAGAATTACAGTCTATCATTGTAGAGTCTGTTATGCTTGCTGTAGGACCATTTTCATCTAAGACAGGAATAGTTCCGTTTGCAGAACAACCTTTGAAATCTGTTACTGTTACAGAATAGTTTCCTGATGTAACATTTGAAATATCTTCTGTGGTTTCTGTATTTGACCATTCATAAGTGAATGGAGCATTACCATTTGTTATTGTTAAATCGATACTCCCATCGGGTAAGCCGCAGTTAGCATTAACAACAGTCGAACTTAATAATATTTCTAAAGGTTCTGTAAATTCTAAGCTATCAATTAAAGAGCAGTTATGTGAGTCTGTAATTGTAACATGATACCAACCTACACATAAGCCTCCAATAGTATCGGTTGAGTTTAACGTAGGATTATCCCATTGATAAGAATATGGTGCAGTTCCTCCTGAAGGGCTTGCTTGAGCAAAACCATTGCAGTCTGCATTACAAACTATTGGTGAGATGTTAATAAATGAGTTTGTTAAAAGTAATGGTTCTGTTGTTGTTACAGAATCGATTATTTCACAACCCCAAGTATCTGTTGCTGTTACATAGTAATATGTATTAGCACATAAGCTTGTTGTTGTTTGAGTATTTTGAGAGTTGGACCATACGTAAGTATTGGAGCCTCCTCCTCCCGATATGGAGACGGTTGCTTGTCCATCACAGTTGCCATTACAAGTTGAGTTGTTATTTATAATAATTGTTGAAGTTCCTGCTGAAATATCATTTATTATTACTGAAGAAGTTCCTTCACAACCATTAGCATCTGTAACAGTAATGTCATAAGTCCCTGCAGAAAGGCCATTTATTAAGGCACTTGTCCCAATTGAGAGAGGTGTACTATTAGCCCAATTGAAGGAATAATCTCCTGTCCCGCCATCTACTGAAAGCGTATCTACACTACCGTCTGCTAATCCGCAATGTGCATCAATAGCTGTTGTCATAACAATTACAGGATTGGGTTGAGTTAATGAAATATTTGATATGATTTCGCAACCATTATTGTCTGTTACTGTTACAAAATAGGTTCCTACTTCTAAGCTAGAAATATCTTCGTTTGTTGAGGTATAAGTATTTGGTCCTGTCCATGAATAATTATATCCTGGCGTTCCATTTGCAACTGTTAAATCAATAGAACCATCAAAAGCCCCGTTACATGAAATATTTTCACCATTATAATCAGAATCAACAACTGTGGATACAGTTAATAAACTTGGCTCAGTAATAGTTATGGAATGATAACCTAATGCTCCATTAGCATCAGCGACTGTTACCGAGTAATTACCTGCACATAGCCCCGATAAATCCTCAGTTGTAGAAATTGTTGTTCCAGGATTAGCATTATTCTCCCAATTATAAGTATAAGGAGCTCCAATACCTCCCGTAGGTGTAATATCGGCTTGACCTAAGCAATCACCATTACAAGGGTTTTGTATTAAGATAGAAGTAATGCTAATAGCACCTGGTTCAACAATAGTAACACAGGTTTGGTCAGTACAACCATTAGCATCAGTAACTATAACACAATATTCTTGAGCGCAAAGCCCTGTAGCTGTTGCATTTGTTTGACCTGCAATAGGGTTAGAATAAGTATTATCATCATACCATTGATAAGAAACAGCTCCAGTCATGCTAACTGTTGCTTGACCATCGCAAGCACCTAAAACCGTCACATCGTTGTCAACCACAATAGCAATATCAATAGGGCCTGGTATGTCATTTATTGTTTCTGAACCACTAATAGTACATCCGTTATCATCAGTAATCGTTACGTTATATGTTCCTGCAGCAAGAGGACTAACTAATCCCGTTGTTCCTACTTGAGAAGGAGTGCTATCTTCCCAATTATATGTGTAAGCACCTGTTCCTCCAGTAATTGTTGCCACGGCAACACTTCCGTCTGTTTGTCCACAATGAGCATCAATCTCTGAAGTAGTAAGAGCTAAAGCTGTAGGTTCGGTTAAAGTAATACTTGTTGTGATAGGACAACCATTAGCATCTGTTGCCGTAACATTGTAAGTCCCAGCTTCAAGAGTAGTAATGTCCTCAAGAGCAGAAGCAAAACTATTTGGACCCGTCCAAGAATAAGTATATCCAGGGGTTCCATTTGTAACAGTTAAATCAATAGAACCATCAAAAGCCCCGTTACATGAAATATCTTCGCCATTATAATTAGAAGTGATACTTGTTGAGGCAGTTAATAAAGAGGGATCTGTAATAGTAGCAGAATAT
>JAMOQL010000277.1 GCA_027064025.1 Bacteroidales bacterium | reverse complement strand
AGATGCTGAAATAGTGGTGAATAACCTATTTAAATTTGGGAATACAGATTTACCTTATTTCAGTATTGGAGGAAGTTTTGTAAGCAAATATCAAGACCCCACACATTCAACATTAAATTTACCAGGAAATGTTGCTTCGGGTTCAGGTCGTGCATCTGTTGTATACAAAGGATTTAATATTTCTGGAGAATACGCATACAAGGCTAATGATCCTTCTGCTGATAATAATTTTATCTATAAAGATGGACAAGGAATTTTAATAACTGCAACATATTCGCAAAAAGGTTTTGGAGTATATTTAACAGCCAAAAGATTAGATAATATGTATTATCGATCGAACAGAACAGCTAACGGAACAAACTACCTGATTAACAATCCTCCAGCCATTGCGCAAGAACATACTTATTCATTATCGGCCATGTATCCATTTGCAACACAAGCCAGTGGTGAAATGGGACTTCAGGCTCAAATATCTTATAAAATAAAAAAGAAATCTGCTCTTGGAGGAAAATACGGAACAAAAATAGCTATTGCCTACTCCAATGTGTACGACATAAAAAGAAATCCAATTAATCAACATACTGCTATTGGCAAAATGGGAACTAAAGGATACACCTCTGATGTATTTGCTTTAGGCGATCATTGGTACACAGATTTCAATGTAAAGCTAAGCAAGAAATTTTCTAAGAAATTTAAAGGAAGTTTTATTCAACAATATCAAGAATTTAATAACCATACGTTTCATGTTGGAGATTATTTAGGAACCATCTATTCGAGTATTACTGTTGCCGACATGACATACAGAATCAATAGAAAAAATGCTATCCGACTAGAAATGCAACATCTATATAGCGAACAAGACTTAGGAAGCTGGGCTATGGCAATGGTAGAATATACAGTATCACCAAGTTGGTTTTTTGTAGTCTGGGATCAGGTTAATTATGGTGGACCAGTAAAAATTAATAGCACAGAACATTTTTACAATTTCTCTTTTGGATACACTCGAAAAGCAAACAGAATACAACTTTCGTACGGAAAGCAAAGAGAAGGCGTAGTTTGTGCTGGTGGAGTTTGCCGATATGTTCCTGCTTTTGAAGGTATGATGTTATCAATAACAAGCACTTTTTAACAAACGAGGTCAGATTTATTAAATATTAATACTTAATAATATTTCGACAATTAGATTAAATAATAAAGAAACAAATATTAAGGATTGAAATAAAATATTAGAAAATGAAAATCAAAAATATAATATTATCATCAGTATTGTTAATGTCTGCTATTGGCATCTTTTATAGTTGCGATAAAATTGAAGAACCCTTCTTTAAACCTGTATATACAGAAAGAATTGTATTTACGGAACTTATTACAGATGCTACAAGTTTAAATCAAGATTTGTACGATAAATTTGGTGAATTGAACAATAGTAGCAATTTAGTTCAACCTATGATTGTGCTCTCAGATGATAATGGAGCAGGAAAACAGCTAAAAGAAACTTACAAGATAAATAGCGATGAAGCCATGATTAACAGAGCTTTACAAAATTCAAACTTTGGAATTGCTCAAAAGGATTGGTCAACAGTATTAACTTCTGAATTAAAAAAGAAAGGAGAATTCAACTTAACTCTAGAGGGGGAAATAGATTTTGCCGACACCACCTTTAATGCCGATTACACCGTAACTTCCTTAAATGGATATAACAGCCCTTTACAAACCTCTGTATATGTTTTGGAAGATAGTGTCAACGTAAATGGGACTATCGTATCAAATGTTCTTAGAACTTCGAAGGAAAATATTAATGATTTTGCTAACTTACAGAGAAATGAAAATGCAAGTCATTCTTTTTCTATAAATTTATCTGGCTTTAGTATTTCTCAGATTTATAAATTAAAAGTTATAATTATTCTTACCGATGCCACTACAAAAGAAATTTTACAAGTTAATCATCAAGAAATTGGGAGTATCAACTTTTCTAAAAAACAAAATGTTTTCATAGAAGATTTTACAGGACAACATTGCACTTTCTGCCCTAAAGCGCACGAAGAAATAACACGTCTCGAAAGTGTCTTTGGAAATAAAGTTGTGGCTATGGCAATTCATTATGGATGGCAAGCCGATGCCGATGCCGAGTATCCCGTGGATTATAAAACAAATGTTGGAACAATTATAGGAGACTATTTTGCTGACCAATCGGAACCTTTACCATTCGGTTTTGTAAACAGAGTCAAACATGGAGATAATTTAAAATTGGACTATACAGCATGGGATTTTGAAGTTAACAGAATAACAACTCAAACAGCTAAAGCAGGAATTGCAATAGACGCTTCTATTACAGGCAATAACTTGGTAGCCAATGTTTATGTAAAAGCTTTTGAAAAATTAGATACACTTGTTAAAATTCAAGGATTTATTATTGAAAGTCATATGCACTCTAAACAAAAATTTTATGAAGCTCCTTGGGAAATTGACGATTATGAACAAAATCATGTTCTCAGAGCTAGTATTAATGGAGATTGGGGCGAGGATTTAACTAATACTCCTTTCAATAAAAATCAAATTATTAATAAGCAATTCTCTTACTCTCTCAGTTCGGAATGGGTTCCAGAGAATCTATCTTTAATCATTATTATCTACAACTCCACTAGTGAAGAAATAATTCAGGTTGAAGAAAAAGAATTGTAAACGAACAATAATCTACTCGAAGAAATAAACTTTTTTAAGTGATAAAAAAAGAATTAATAAGCATTCTACTTGATATTTAAGTAGAGCTTTACTATATTTGTTATTAGAAACTTTTAAAACACAGACACATGAAGAAACTTTTACTTTTATTACCCTTAGCTTTAGCTCTAGTATCTGCCAAAGCTCAAGTATATACTATTACAGACGAAGGAGGCAATAATGTTGCCAATGGTTCTACTTATAATATTGAACTAACAGACGAAAACACGAACAATACACAACATTGGACTTTACATTCTACAGTGTCTGACGATATCGTTTTCCAAGTAATGAGTACTACTGCTGTAAGCGGCACTCAGAACTTTAACTGTGTGGGTGCTCATTGTTATAGTCCAAACGATATGGCTGCACATACAGAAAACCTCGACGCTGGAAATACAGCAAGTTTATCGTTAGAGTATAAACCTTCAGGACATACTGACCCTGCCGTAATCGAAATTAAAATACACAAAGTTGGTGATGAGAACGAGTCTATAACTTTTTACTTGTCATATACAGTATTAACCGCAGGAGTTGGTGAGGTTTCTAAACAAAATAATTTGATAGCTTATCCTAATCCAGCAAATCAAAACGTAAGTATTTCTTATAATGTAAAAGAAGCTTCGGAGATTATCTTTTACAATATTGTTGGTGAACAAGTCAAAAAAGTTGAAGTTAATGCAGGTTCTAATCAATTAGAAATAGAAACATCTAGCTTACCTGCTGGTACATACTTTTATAGTATGATTTCAGATTCTAAGATTACAGCCACAAAACGTTTAGTTATTAAACACTAAATTAAAATATACAAACATATATAAGGCAGAGCATTATTGATGTTCTGCTTTTTTATGAACCATAAATAGTCTATTAAATCATAATAAAATATAAATCCGTTGTTCTTATCATCCATATAATAACATAAAAATAACCGACTCTTTACATGACAAACATGATCTGAATCGGTTATTGTTTATAAGTATAGTTAACTACACTAGCTACTGCAAGAATTTACAGTATTAAAATTTTTCTACATGAATTTGTCCTGGTTCTCTTTTTTTATGCTCTTTAAAACCCTCACCTTCCAAAATTTCTGTCATTCCATTGGTCATATTAGGGTTTCCACATAAAAAGACATGTGTATTATCTGGCTCTGGTTTAAATCCCCATTTTTCCTCGACAACCTTAGCATTCCATATAGCATCGATAAAGCGCGTATCACCTCTCCAATTTGCAGCCTCTTTTTCAGGCATTGTAACGGTAGGATAATACGAGAAATTAGGGAACATACTTTCTAAAAGGCTTAACTCCGAAGAATAACCTAAATCCCAAGAGTTGGAAGCTCCGTGAATAACCATTACTTTCCCTTTTCTAGACAATGCATTCGACCTAAGCATACTCATATATGGTGCAACTCCTGTTCCTGTTGCAACCAATACCACATTCTTTTCTGGATCGATCTGATCGATGGTAAACATACCTACGGCTTTCTTTCCCATCCAAATTTTATCGCCAATTTTTAAAGCAAAAACACGAGGTGTTAATGAGCCCGAATGAACTAGAGTAATATAAAACTCCACATAATCTTGAGTAGAAGAAGATGCAATAGAATATGCTCTCCTAACCAACTTATCGGGTTCTTGTTCTTTAAATTCATCAGTAGCTTCGGCGCATTTCTCTGCCGATCCATACAAGCCTAAAGCCACAAACTGTCCAGCTTTGTATACTGGCAAATCCCAATTAGATGGTTTAACTCTAATTATTTTCATAATTGGAGAAACCTGTATAATATTAGTAACTATGCAATTTAATTCTTCCATTAATTTAAAATTTAAGCTGTTCGTTCTAAAAAAAAAGATAATCAACCATTAAAAAAATCTTACTATTCTATCCCTCCAAAATACTTCATAAACTGAATACGCTCAAAAGCAACTGGATTATTTATATTTTTATAACTTAACTCTCCTCTATAATCTTCTATGGAATTAAAATTTTTCTTAGTCATCCACTCGGTTAATTCATCCATCATGGTTTTAATATATTCTGGACCATGCTTATAAATAGCCGACACCACCTGTACTGTATCTGCTCCTGCTAAAAGCTGTTTTACTATGTCAGTACCAGAATGCACCCCTGTAGAAGCAGAAATATCAGTTCTTATCTTATCCGATAAAACAGCCACCCAACGCAATGAAGCAGCAATATCTGCTGGAGAACTAAACACTCCAGAAGAAGTGATTTTCATTGAATTAATATCAATATCAGGATTATAATAACGATTAAATAAGACAAAAGCATCTACTTTTTTAGTCCAACTCAACGTTCTAATTAAATTAGCTAACCCAGATGAATAATGACTCATTTTAAGAGCAATTGGAATATTAACAACAGCCTTTACCTGCTCGATAACGTCGAAATAAAGTTTTTCATTCTCTTGACTAGATTTTTCTATATCTGTAGGCAATAAGGAAACATTTAGTTCTAATGCATCAGCTCCAGCTTTTTCCACTCTTTTTGCAAAATTTAACCATTCTCCTTCTGTTACACAATTTACACTTGCAATAATCGGAATTTGTGTTTCTTTTTTGCAATCTTCAATTAATTTAAGATAAGAATTTATACTATCATCTTTTGCATAAGACTTGATGTAATCAAGAGCTTCTGGATAATCAAATTCATTTTGTTTGCCTGCAGCATCTGCTTCGAATAAAATTTGTTCTTCAAACAACGACTTTAGAACTACCGCTCCAGCACCGAAACTCTCCAACTCTTTAATTTTTTCAACAGAATTAGTTAATCCTGAACTTCCAATTATCAAAGGGCTTTTTAAATCTAAACCCATATATTTTACCGATAAATCCATGCTATTAATTGATTATATAGTTTATTCCAAAAATATTCATTTTTTACTTAACAACCGTAAATTTGATAAAAAAAGTAAACCAAGTTTTTTATTTTAATTCGTTATAAACAAGAGCGTTTTGTTATGGCGTTTAGATATATGTTCAGGAATTATTCAAAGCGTAACAAAAAACTTAGATTATCATATCTTTCTTCTATACAACCCGACACAAGCCTCGAGGAATTCTTTTAAATAAAAATTTAATACAATAATAATAAGATTTAACCGATATAAAAACATTTTTGTCTGAATATATCTGTTTTAACCCATCTTTAAACTGTTCCGTAGTTATCCCCACAACAAAATAACCCACTACTCACTAAATAAAATAAACACTGGTATAATCAAAAGGCTCCAATTATTTATTGTAATATTCTCGTAAAACTACTGTAACGATTAGGAAATAAAAATAGGATTA